>JAEWLI010000022.1 GCA_023393375.1 Bacteroidota bacterium | reverse complement strand
GAATATCTGGGGGTGTAGTAGAAGTATTAAACAATAACATTTCTGCCCTAGTAGAAAAAGTGCTGGATTGATTGTCTGATTTTAACGGGTCCAATAGTTTAATACTGAGCAGAAAGAAATCAATTTACTTTAATATTATCTAAACTTTGCCCATTCTTCATTATTGGGAATAGGGGCACTCAGTACCACATGCTTATCTTGCACCGGATGTTTGAAGGAAAGGCTATGGGCATGAAGGCAAATACTTTTATCTTTCGTGGTATAAGAAGATCCATATTTCAAATCACCTTTTATTGGCGTACCCGTATATGATAATTGTGCCCTGATTTGATGTGGACGGCCTGTATAAGGCACTATCTCCAAAAGACTATCACCAGATAACTCTGCCAATTTTCGATAAGCCAGGCTGACAGGTTTGGCATCACCTTTTGGTTTATAAAAAATTGTCGCCTTATTGTTCTTTTCATTCTTTTTTAACCAGTGATTTAATTCTATTTCAGGTTCAGGATTACCATTTACAATAGCCAGATATTTTTTTTCTACCTGCCTGTCATGGAAAATCTTGCTCATCCTTTCCAGTGCTTTTGAGGTTTTTGCAAATAAAACCAACCCACTGACAGGTCGGTCAATCCGGTGCACCAATCCAGCAAAAACATTCCCTGGTTTTTGATATTTCATTTTAAGAAATTCCTTTACAAGCTCAACAAGGGGTTTGTCGCCCGTGATATCACCCTGTACCAATATGCCAGGTTGTTTATTCACAACTATTAAGTGATTATCTTCATATATAATATCTGCCTGTCGAATGTTCATTGTACAAAGGTAAAAAGAAAAAACCCAGTTGTTCAAATATTGAAGTTTAAAAAGACAAACCGTATTATAATTCTGCCAATATGTCACAAAAATTGTCCATATAACCTGTTGGCATAACCATTGATAATCAAAAAGAGAATAGTTAAATTGAAACAGTATAGATATTAAATTATAAAATAAAACATTACTATGGGAAAAATTATAGGCATAGATTTAGGTACTACCAACTCCTGTGTAGCTGTAATGGAAGGTAACGAGCCAGTTGTAATTCCCAACAGTGAAGGTAGAAGGACTACTCCTTCTATTGTAGCCTTTTTGGACAACGGCGAAAGGAAAGTTGGAGATCCTGCCAAAAGACAGGCAATTACCAATCCGAGAAATACCATTTATTCCGCTAAGCGTTTCATGGGTAAAAAGCACACTGAAGTTGCTGCAGAACGGAAAAACATGACATATCTGGTTGAGCAGGGTAATAACGACACTGTAAGGATCAGGATTGGTGACAGGTTGTATACACCACAAGAAGTTTCAGCTATCATTTTACAAAAAATGAAAAGTACAGCTGAAGATTATCTGGGAACAACCATTACTGAAGCCGTAATCACCGTTCCGGCATATTTTAATGATGCTGAACGTCAGGCTACTAAAGAAGCTGGTCAAATCGCAGGATTGGATGTGAAGCGGATCATCAACGAACCTACGGCAGCGTCGCTGGCTTATGGCCTCGACAAAAAGCATAAAGATATGAAAATAGCCGTTTATGACCTGGGGGGAGGAACTTTTGATATTTCCATCCTTGAGTTGGGTGACGGTGTATTTGAAGTAAAATCTACCAACGGTGACGTTCACTTAGGTGGTGATGACTTTGACAGTAGGATTATAGATTGGCTGGCTGATGAGTTTATCAAGGATGAAGGTATAGACCTTAGGAAAGATCCTATGGCATTGCAGCGTTTAAAAGAAGCTGCTGAAAAAGCAAAAATAGAGCTTTCGAGCTCCACAAGCACGGAAATCAATCTGCCTTATATTATGCCGGTTGATGGAATTCCAAAACACTTGGTAAAAACCTTATCAAGGGCAAAATTTGAGCAACTGATCGACGATTTGGTACAACGTTCTATCGAACCTTGCCGGAAAGCATTACAGGATGCTGGAATGTCTGCTTCAGAAGTGGATGAAGTGATTTTGGTGGGTGGATCAACCCGTGTACCACGTATTCAGGAAGAAGTAGAAAAATTCTTTGGAAAAAAACCATCAAAGGGTGTGAATCCTGATGAAGTGGTAGCTATTGGTGCTGCAATTCAAGGTGGAGTATTGACTGGAGAAGTGAAAGATGTATTGTTACTTGATGTTACACCACTTTCGTTGGGTATTGAAACATTGGGAGGAGTTTTCACTAAATTGATAGAATCAAATACCACTATCCCAACTAAAAAGTCGGAGGTGTTTTCTACGGCAGCAGATAGTCAGCCATCAGTAGAAATACATGTTTTGCAAGGTGAAAGACCAATGGCAAAAGACAACCGGACGATCGGAAGGTTCCATTTGGATGGTATTCCACCAGCACCAAGAGGAATTCCTCAAATCGAAGTTACATTTGATATTGATGCCAATGGTATTTTGAATGTCTCAGCAAGAGATAAAGGTACAGGCAAAGAGCAGAAGATCAGAATTGAAGCTTCATCAGGTTTGACTGATGCTGAAATAGAAAAAATGAAGAATGAAGCTAAAGCCAATGCTGAAGCAGATAAAAAGGAAAAGGAAAAAATTGAAAAAATCAATGGTGCCGATTCCTTGATATTCCAGACAGACAAACAGTTGAAAGAATATGGCGAAAAATTATCTGAAGGTAATAAAACCGCCATCAACAGTGCTTTGGAAAACCTGAAGGCTGCACATCAAAGTCAGGACGTGGATGCCATAGACAAAGCTATGGAAGCTTTGAACCTGGCTTGGCAAAATGCAGCTCAGGAAATGTATGCTGCCGGTCAGCAACCAGGTGCAGACCCCAATATGGGTCAACAGCCAGGAGCAGAACCAGGTGCAGGTGGTGAGCCTCAAAGCGGCAACGATGACGTGTCTGACGTAGAATATGAAGAGGTGAATGACAAAAACAAGAAGTAATTCTTAAAGTCATAAATAATAAAAAAACCGTTCCCCAAAAGGAACGGTTTTTTTTGTGCTTCGGCTCCGCTCAGGCATTTCGGCTCTGCTCAGGTCATTGAGCGGAGTCGAAATGCCTGAGCGGAGCCGAAATGCCCTGACTACTCTAATTTATAAGTGATGGGCAATACCATTCTTGTACTCACCACCTTGTCGTTTTTCTTTCCAGGATTAAACGTTTCGGATTTATTTAAGGCGTCAGTCATAGCTTGAATTATCGCCTGCTCACCGATGGTTTTATTATCACTTTCCATTTCATTAGAGCCATAACCAACAACGACAATTTCCTCAATTTTAGAAAATTTGGAATTGTCTTCTTTACTGATTTCAATATCTGAGATTTCTCCAGATTCAGTAATGGTAAAGGCAGCGAAAAATCTCCCTTCTATCTTATTGGCTCTTGCCTCATTGGGATAAGTGATAGTTTTTTGGAGATGATGGTAGAAAGATTCAAAGTTATCGCCATAAACTGGCTGTTCGTCCAAAGCAGCGAAATCAAATGTTGTATTGATCTGAGCATTTTTGCTATCCAGCAAACTATCGCAAGCAGCAATGAAAACAATTGTAAGGAACAAATAAAAGACATAAACAGCCTTTTGGGCGAAATTAAGTGGTTCTTTTTTCATCATTTCGAATCGTTTTTTATAGTGTAAAATATTAAGATTGTTGGAGATATCAAGGTCAAGGGGCGATAATTGCAGTTCCAGAATCTGTTGTTGATAAAGACTTTCCATTTGCGGATATTTATGCAACACCCACTGGTCAGCTAAAAATTCATGATTTTCTTTAATCAGATTTTTGTAAAACCATAAGACAGGGTTTATCCAGAACAAAATTTTCAGAAACTCTATTAAAAGCACATCCAGGGTATGCATTTGCCTCGCATGTACATTCTCATGTTCTTTAATTAGTGTATAAGAAGGTCGCTCGTGAAAACCCTTATGAACAAAAGTCCATTTTAAAAATGAAAAGGCAATTTCTTTAGATGCAGAACCCTTATTCATCAAAAACCTACTCACTTTAATAACATTAATTGCCATCAAAATTGCCAGTCCAGCCGATATCAGGAAATAAAAAGTCATTAGTAGGCGGGACCGGGTTTCAAAAGCCTGAGCATCGGAAATATTGATCTGAAAAGTGCTCTGTTCAATATTGGCACTTTTCTCTCCCAAGTTTACCGTGATTGCTTCCGGACTGGGTTTACTTATCCCCCAATCCAGTAAAGGTAGAGTAGTTGCTATCACCAAGCCCACAACCAGATATATTCGGTTAAACGTAAACCAATTTACCTTTCGAAACCAAATCAGGTAAGCCAGTGTAATCAGGAACAATAGAATTGTTGATTTTGTGATATACAAAAACCATTCAATCATTTTTTTTTGATTTTAAATCTTCCATCAACTTTATAATTTCTTCAGCTTCTTTGAGGTCAATATTGTTTTGTTGTGAAAACAAACTCACTAATTGTTTGAAGGAATTGTTGAAAGATCTGGATACCAGATTTTGTAAGAATTGGCTATAATATTCATCTTTTGTGATCAAGGGAAAATACTGAAATGCATTTCCATATGATTTGTAGTCAACAAAACCTTTTTGGTGCAATATTTTAATGATGGTGGCTACAGTATTGTAAGCCGGTTTTGGTTCAGGGAAATCATCTATTAGATCCTTTACGAAAGCTTTTTTCTGCGCCCACAGAACCTGCATGATTTGTTCTTCTGCTTTTGTTAATTCTTTCATGCAACAAATATATACTAATTAATTAGTAATTGCAACTAAATAATTAGTATATAAAACTACTAATTTAGTATATGTGCTGAAACGCCTTCTGAAGGTGATTTCCTTTAATAGTATTAATGTGAAACTGCCTTTAACCCGATAATAGAACCGATCAAAGTAGTGAGAAAAAGTAATCGAAGAAAAGTAGCAGGTTCCTTAAACACCAAAATACCAATCAAAGCAGTACCGACTGCGCCAATGCCTGTCCATACGGCATAAGCCGTTCCGATGGGTAAGGTTTGAGTTGCCTTAATTAAAAGGGTCATACTTATGGTAAGCGTAATTAAAAAGCTGGTATACCAAAAGTACATTTCATTTCCTGTGGTCACTTTTGCCTTACCTAAACAATAAGCGAAAGCCACCTCAAACAGGCCTGCTAATATTAAAATGATCCAATTCATTTATTTCTACCTCTATTCCACTACCAAATTACGGTATTTGGGATATTTAACCGAATACAATAATTCAAATTCCTTTTTATCACCAGGTTGTAAATTAAATTCCCATTTTATTTCTCCCTTTTCAGAATTGAGCTGTGCGCCAGAATGGGTTTTAATGTTAACTGAAATCTCTTCGATGGTGGATACCGGCACCTGATCAAGGATGATCATATTGATCACCTGATTTTTATTGTTTTTTACGGAGGTTTTCCATGCCCGGGTTTCTTCTTTCTTATTTCCAATGAATTGTTTCTCAGTATAGTCTTTTATTTTTTCACGATTAACGGATACTTTTTTATCCCGACCCAATGAAATTTCTAATGTATCAGATGCATACCGAACGTCCATCAATGTTTTACCAACATATGTCTCTTCAAAAAACACGTTGGCCTCACCTTCCAAAAGATTGTATTTTTCCCAATCGCTAATATTAGCAATCAGAAAAGCGTCCTTATCAATTTTTGGTACGCAGTAATATTGATAAAATGCAGGTAATTCGTACACTTCCATATCGACTGTGTAGTTTTTATTGTCAGACTTAATCGTGTATGGCATTTTGATTTCAAAATCTACTGTGGTTTGATTTTCAACCTGTGCTGTGGGTAGCGTAAGACTGCTTCCACCCCGTATATTTACACTAGCTTTGCTTTTTGATACACCCGGGGTTCTACCTTGCAACACTGATGAAGTGCCATAACCCACAACCACAATTTCTTCCAAAGCCTGTATGTCTTCCTCAAGGTTTATATTCATAATATTACTTGTAATCGGTTGGATAAGCGTATTAAAGCCAATATATGAAAAAACCAATTCACTTGAACGGTTTGGAACTGTGATAGTATAATTGCCTTGAATGTCGGTAACTGTACCAATGGTCGTATTTTTCACGAGGACGTTCGCTCCTGGAAGTGGTTCGCCCGAACTATCCATAACTGTCCCACGAACGGTATTGGATGAAAATTGATAGGTTGGTGGCAGGGTATGATAATTTAAACTATAAGTTTGTAGAACCGGTGCTACCCCGGATACATTCGGTTTAGCTGAGGAAAACTTTAGTTTTACATTTTTCCAATCTTCTTTAGTATCTTGTTTCACATTGGCTTTGTAGATTAATTGGATTGGCTCGTTAATATTTTTAGCACGAATATCATACGATGGGAACCAACCGGCATTTTCTACCAAATATGTCAATTCTAATGAATATTTATTAGGTTGTTTAGCATCTACTTTAACCAATATTTCTCCTGTAGGAAATTCCTTTTTACTGGTCAGTGTTTTAAGCTGATTTTGAAGATCGTTCTTTTGTTCGCTTAAAGTTCGAAGGTTTTTATTTCGCTCAATTTCTTTCATTTTTAAAGATGTCAATCTGCTACTATAAAATTCCGATGTTTGTTGAAGGTTTGTGACGCTCACTTGTTCATTTTTCCCACCAATATCTCTATTGGCTTGTAAAAAAGTCAACTCTTCCTGAAGAATAGAAAGATGTGTATTTTCAACTTTTATTTTATCATCTATCATCTCAAGTTGCTTTTCCAGATCTTTAAGGTCACTGGTTTTTTCAATTTTATCCAAAAAATTCTGCTGATGATTTACCGATAATACTGTCAATTCCCCCTCAGCTTTTACCTGGACACTTTTGGCATCAATAAATGGCGATAAGTTTACAAATTTGATGATCGTATATCCTTTTGGTAAATCCATTGTTTTTTTCCTGACAATTTGAGCCCCATCAAGGAATACAGTTACATCATTTACTTCTGTGATAATTTCTTTTTCTAGAACTTCTTGTGAAAAAAGATTGGTGAAAGCCAGGCAGAATAATAGAAAGTATATTGTTTTCATAATCGTTATTTTTTCATTGTGACAGGACAGCAGTAGTGAACCCCCAAAAGTTTTAAGAAAATATAAAATTTATTCAATGATGTGCCCTTCCCAAAAAAATGTTCCTCAAAAAATCAAACCAATTCAAAAATCGAAACCTATTTATTAAGAGAGAAAAAAATGCAAAGAATCGTTTATTTGGTGTTGCTATTATCTGAAGAATTGTCTGAATTAGGATTTTTAGGATTAAAGAGATTTGAATATGAATTATGAGGCTGTTACACCTAAAATAATAGGCTGTGCCATGAAAGTGCAACTTATTTGGGTAATGGATTTCAAGAGCTTATTTAACAGCGGGCTTTGGCTATTGAAATGACCAAGCATGACTTGTCTTTTCAGCGAGAAATGGAGATGAAAATATATTACGATGAGGTTGACATAGGCACAAGACGCGTTGATTTTTTTGTTGAAGATAATATAATGGTGGAACTAAAAGCAATGATTAAGATTGAAGATGTACACATTGCTCAAACAATGAATTACTGTCAGGCGTATAAGTAGCCCGTTGGTTTGTTAATTAACTTCGGTGCAAAGAGCCTTGAATTTAAGCGGGTTTATAATTTAAACCATCCTGAGAATAAATCTTATATAAGAAATAATCCTTCCATCCTCAAATCCAATAAATCATAATTCAGACAATGAGAGAAGGTTATAAAAATTCAGAAGTTGGAGTCTTGTTTATTCTTAACCCATAATACACATGCCCACATTCTACTCCATCAAAATTAGCTATGTCAGGCATATGACCCCATTTGGTAAAGCCAAATTTTTCTAGCAATTTGATACTCGCAATATTTTTATCAAGTATGATGGCGAATAATGTTCTATAATTCATCTTTGTACTCTCGTTAATAACATACTCCATCAACCTGCTACCTATACTTTTTCTCGCATAATCCTTATGAACATAATAACTGATTTCAACTGTAAACCTCAATGCTTCTCGCCCCGCTCTATAAGGGCTTAGACTTATCCACCCTACGATTAAATCATTAATTACATACACATATATTGGGTAAACTTCCGGAGTATGACCATTAAACCACTCATATCTTTCTTTGTAATCTATCTCATGAATATCAGCAGTTGCAAATTTTGATTTAACCGCTTGATTATAAATATCAACAATTGATGCTAAATCATTTATGGTGGCTTTTCTGATACTGTCCATGGTACAATGATATCTGCTAAGTGGATAATAACAAAATCAAAACCCATCAATCTTGAAATCCAGCAATCATAATTCAGACAGTGAGAGAAGATTTTTAAACACAAGCGTACTGTGATTCCAGAGGATAAAGAAGAAAAAAAATGACAGACCATTTGAGACAGTCTGCCATTTTTATTATTTATACTCACATAAATCTATAAAAAATCTTTCTAAATTTAATACCACACCCACACCCAAACTCAAACTCAAACTACAATTGTCCTCTCTCCGCAGCTTTTTTCATCCTTTCATTTGCATAAATAGCCACTTCAACCCTTCTGTTTATTTGTCTTCCTTCCACAGTTTCATTATCTGATAATGGCTGAGATGGGCCGTACCCAACTGAAGAAAGTCGGTTGGCAACTACACCCTGGCTGATTAGATATCTTCTCACCGACTCAGCTCTTTTTTCAGAAAGTGTCTGGTTGTATGAAATGGAGCCAGTACTGTCGGTATGGCCTTCTATCAGAATATTGGTATCAGAATATTTATTGATCACTGTAGCTAATTCACTTAAATTGGATAAAGTATTTGACCTTAGCTCTGCAGAGTTCACATCGAATTGCAGACCTTCATTAAAAGTAATCAAAATACCTTCGCCCACACGTTGTACTGTTGCACCTTTCAGGTCATCTTTTAACTCTTGAGCCTGTTTATCCATGCTCCTTCCGATAAGGGCTCCTGCGGCACCACCTACAGCAGCACCTACTAACACACCTACAACTGTATTTCCTGCTTTGTGGCCAATTAACCCACCTACTGCCCCGCCAACTCCGGCACCAATAGCACCACCTTTGGCTGTTCTGCTTACATTACAACTGGTAGTAGAAAAAGTAAAAACAATTGTTAACATTGCCATCAGTATGGCCATTGCTCTTTGTTGTCTAAATAATACTTTCATAGTCGAAATTTTTTTTTCAAAAGTAACTACATTGTCTTTATTAGCATCAGCTTTATGAACGATAATCTTACATTCAGTCAGCTATTGTTTATTAACATTTAATAGTTTTTTGATATAAATGTTCTGATAAAAACAATTCTTTTAGCCATTTGCAACATTTAAACCGTTTTTATATAAAAATATTATTCAAAAAATGAGATAAAAATGACATGATAATACTGTTATTCCTGATCCATAAAAGGATATTTGTAATCTAATGGCGGCACAAATGTCTCTTTGATGGTACGGGGTGAAACCCAACGTAACAAATTGATCATAGAACCTGCTTTATCATTTGTGCCCGACGATCTTGCACCACCAAAAGGTTGTTGTCCAACCACAGCACCTGTAGGTTTGTCATTGATGTAGAAATTTCCTGCAGCATCTTTCAGTTCTTCTGTGGCCAATTGAATGGCATGACGGTCTTGGGCAAATATTGCTCCTGTCAATGAGTAGGGAGAAGAACTATTGGCAAGCTCTAAAGCTTCTGTAAACCGGTTTGGATGGTAAAGATAAACGGACATTACAGGGCCGAAAATTTCTTCACACATGGTCACATACAATGGATCTTTTGTCAATAATACAGTGGGTTCAATGAAATAACCCTTCGATTTATCATAATTCCCACCTGCCACTATGTCTATCAAATGATTATTTTTTGCTGATTCAATATAAGAAGTAATATTATTGAATGATTTTTCGTCGATCACGGCGTTTATGAAATTCCTGAAATCTTCAACACCTCCCATTTTCAAGGTTTTCAAATCATCGAGTAAATATTGAGCCACCTCATCCCATTTATTGGCAGGGATATAAGCCCGTGAAGCGGCAGAGCATTTTTGGCCTTGGTATTCAAAGGCCCCTCTGGTAATGGCTGTTGCCACAGCTTTCATATCAGCTGATTCATGGGCTACTATAAAATCCTTACCACCGGTTTCCCCTACAATCCTTGGGTAACTTTTGTATCGGTGGATGTTATTCCCAATGGTTTTCCAAATGTCCTGAAACACAGCCGTACTTCCTGTAAAATGAACACCACCAAAGTCGGGATGACTTAAGACCGCTTCACCGGTTTCTTTGCCACCTGCAAATACCATATTGATGACACCGTCGGGAAGGCCTGCTTCGACAAATACTTCCATCAATACACTGGCAGAATATATTTGAGTGGTTGATGGTTTCCATACTACCGTGTTGCCCATAATGGCGGGTGCTGTGGGGAGGTTTCCTGCAATAGCAGTGAAATTAAAAGGTGTAATGGCAAATACAAATCCCTCCAGAGGCCTTTGTTCGAGCCTGTTCCACGAACCTTTGGGTGAAAATGGTTGTTGCTGGTAGATTTCTGTCATGAAATGGACATTATACCGAAGAAAATCGATCATTTCACAAGCAGAATCAATTTCAGCCTGATAGGCATTTTTCGACTGCCCCAACATGGTGGCAGCATTGATTTTTGCACGGTATGGGCCAGCAATAAGATCAGCAGCTTTTAGAAATATGCTTGCCCTATGTTCCCAATTAATTTTTGCCCATTGCTCTTTAGCTCCCATGGCCGCATCTATAGCCTGCAATACTTCGCTCTGCCCACCTTTGGAATAATATCCTAAAGTATGCTGATGATCATGAGGAGGCGAAATACGCACTTTATCTTCAGAAGTTACGATGTCACCACCAATCACCATATCAATATTTTTTTGGGTAGCACGTGCATCTGTTATGGCTTTTTTGAGGGCATCTCTTTCTTTCGAACCCGGTTGGTAGTTTAAAATGGGTTCATTTATTGGCTCAGGTACTTGGTAAAATCCGTTGGACATATGATATAAAGTTAAAAAAACAATTGGTTCATATTAAACTATAACTATGAGCCTGTAGCTCAGGTTCAAAATTAAAATAATTGATTGTGAATAAAAACGAAATATTATTTTTAAAAAAATTATAATAAATTGATATGAATTTTTAAAGTAATTGTTTCAGGTCAGTTAAACACCGGATTTGTCGGATGGTTGCTTCTGAACAATCAGCACCATAAGGATTAAAATATATCGCATCCATACCTGCATTGATTGCCCCGTTTATATCCACATCAAGATTATCACCAATCATCAGGCTCTCTTCCGGCAAGGCCCTTGTCTCTCGAAGGGCAAACTCAAACATCCGCTTATCGGGCTTAATATACCCACAGGATTCTGATGTGATGATGGTTTCAAAATATGCCGATAATCCCGAACTCCGCATTTTAATATGTTGCACATCTTCAAAACCATTGGTGATGATGTGAAGGTGATATTTATCTTTAAGGTAATCCAAAACATCAAAGGTAAAAGGAATTACGTGAGGTTGGGCAGGGCACATTTTCAAGTAATCTTCAGCGATATTTGAAGGTACCAGATTAGCAGGAATATTCAACTCCTGAAAGATCATAGGGAATCTGTTACTTCTTATTCTTTCTTTAGTGATTTCGCCCAGGTGATACTGATCCCATAAGCTGTAATTAATTTCTTTAAACTTTTCAATGAACTTTTCCAGCGACCAACCTTTGTGTTGATTTAATTCATGACGATAATACAACACTGACAAGACATCTGCAGAATTTTTATCAAAATCCCATAGGGTATGATCAAGATCAAAAAATACGTGCTGATAAAGTTTATTTATTTTAATACCTGATTGGTTGACCATTTTTGATTATCCAATTTGTACCTGACTAACTCCCTGTTAGAATATAATATTTTGTATGTTTCCAGATCATTCAGCAGTATTTGGTCTTTGTTTAAATATCCAAAAATCTGACTTAGCATATCATACACCTCATCAACTATAAAATACAATACCCAGTTATTAAATTTTCGGTATCCCACCATTCCTGAATTTTTCAGGTAGATCAAATGTCGTGAGGTTTTTGATTGGGTAAATCCCAATACATGTTCGAGATCAGAAATGCACAATTCTTTGTTATGATAAAGCTGGGCTAAGATCCGCACCCGTGACTCATCAGATAAAGCTTTAAAAATCATGGTGCCATAGCCAATACTGAAACTTTTTAATCGCATATGGAATTATTGTTTTAGGTCAGTGGCTTAATTTTTGTGCCGGATAATATTTATTAAACTCCTGACGTACTAAATATAATTCGGATTTATGAAAAAGAAAAATTTTGTTTTTTGGCGTCAGTCAATTAATTTGGATGTTTGTAACCAAAAGCACCATTCTTTGAAGAAAATAAAACTACTTATAGTATTGGGATGTGTTTTAACTTTCCTGTCTACCACATGTACTTTAGGCCAGGGACGGGAAAGGATTTTGCAATTTTCCGGAGTCGTAGTAGGTACCGATAGCCTAAGCGGCGTTCCGGGAGTCCATATTTATGTTCCCAAAGCTGGCAGGGGGGTTACATCAAATGCCTATGGATATTTTTCTATGCCTGTTCTCGTGGGCGACAGCATCATAATCAGTGCGGTAGGTTATCAAAAGCAGCATTATATCATCCCGGGTGATAAAGGCAATAATCTGACAGCGATTATTGAACTTAAGGAGGATATCACCTATTTGCCCGAGGTTGAGGTTTTCCCTTACCCTACGGAAGAAATGTTTAAAAAGGCTATTCTGGCACTTGAACTGCCCCACAAAGATCAATATGACAATATGCGCAAAAATCTGAATGAGGAAACCCTTGCCAAAATGTTTCAAACTATGCCTATGGATGGAAGTATGAACCACCGTTGGTTTATGGACCAGCACATACAAAACCAAAATTATAAGTTTATGCCTCCTTCAAATCCTCTGTTAAATCCGTTTGCCTGGGCTGAATTCATCAAGTCGATCAAACGTGGCGATTTTAAAAATTAAATTGCAGGATGGTTGATTAAATTTTGGAACAACTCTTTTTTTAAATGGCCGTGCTAAAAGGGAGATCTTTCTTGTTTTTTGATTGTTTGTGGTGTCGTGCATCAAAAATCATACAAATGTTCCTGATAAATGGCCAGCCTTTTTCAGTGACAGAAAATCCGCGATTACTTACTTCAATCAGATTTTCTTTTTGTATCTGGATCACTTCATATTTTGCTTCCGGACTTAAGCTGTCGAATATTTCCTGACTCCAACCTGCTTCACCATTGCATATGATATCATGGATAAACTTCTTTAATAAAATATCTTCTGGTGTCAGGTAATGACATTGCGCCAAAGGTAAATGATTGGAAAAAACCTTATCATGAAAATCCTCTACATTAATTATGTTTTGGGCATAAGCTGTCCCCACATCACTTACGGCAATTGCTCCTAAACCAATGAGCATATCCGAAGGTGAACTGTTGTAACCAGTAAAATCCCGGGTAATGTTTTTCTCTTTATATGCTTTATACAGTGGGTCTTTTTTTAAGGCAAAATGGTCAATCCCTACCTGCTTATATCCCAGCTTTAATAGATATTCTTTGCCAATATCAAACAGGTTGATTTTTTTTACGCCCTGTGGCAAAGTGGTATCTTTTATGCCTTTTTGGCTTGGCCTGTCCCAGGGTACATGAAGGTAACTATAAAATGCAATTACATCCGGCATAAAATCAGCCACTTTTTCCATGGTATTTTTCATAGTAATGGCTGACTGATGGGGCAACCCATAGATCAGATCAAATTTGATCCTTTTGTATCCAATTTTTCGGGCATTGTTAATTGCGCTTTTTACATTTTCGAATGGCTGTATTCTGTTAATAGATTTTAGAACTGTTTCATCGAAATCCTGGATGCCATAACTTACAGTACGGAAGCCATGGTCATACAATACCTGAAGGTGTTCTTTTGAAGTGTTGTTAGGATGTGCTTCAAAGGTAATTTCTGAAGATTGGTTAAGGGAAACGGTAGGGAGAATACTCTGAAAGAGATGGTCAAGATTTTTTGGACCAAAAAAGGTAGGCGTACCTCCTCCCATATATAAATTATTGACTTGAGGAACCTTGTCAAAATGATTGAGATAAATCTGCCATTGCTTGATCAAAGCATCAATATAAATATCCTCTACAAAATGGTTTTGGGTGATTCTTTTTTCAAAACCACAGAATGTACACAGATTTTCACAGAATGGCATGTGAATATAAAGCCCCATTCCATTACTTTCAGAGAAAGCCTTAGATACAGCTTTCAACCACTTTTTTGGATCGGTTGGTCGGATATCCCAATATGGAGGTGCAGGATAACAATTATACCGCGGTACAGGAACATTATATTTTTCTATTAATTGTTTGATATCCATTTTATAAACCCGACTGTAAATGATATAGTTGTAACCTGAGGGTAAAGAAAAACATAATATTCCGTTTGCACCATGATTTTTATCATGATCAGATAAAAATATTATAACTTTTCATGGATTATCGATTTTTTTTCAGGCTAATAAATAACTTATCTGGTAATATATCAGCCTATCTTTTGATGATAGCTATACCTGATTTTAGTGAAAATACTTCGAATAATTTGGTGAATAAATCAAAATTTTTCAAACTTATGATCGTCAAGATCGATGTTTGCTCCGTAATTAGCGTTTCTTTCACTCGGTTCCATGGTTAGCCCTCCATTGGATTCCCTAATTTGCGAGCCAGTTTTTTGCTTACTTGTAGAAGATTTAGCCTTTATATCGATTTTGAAGAAAGCTATTGCCTCCTGTAATTGCTCAGCCTGAGAAGCCAACTCCTCGGCACTGGTAGCCATTTCTTCAGATGAAGAAGCGTTTTGTTGAGTAATATGATTTAATTGTTGAATAGCATTATTCACTTGCGCAGCTCCTGCATTTTGTTCAGCACTGGAAGCACTGATCTCTTGTACAAGTTTGGATGTTTTATGAATATCAGGAACAATTTCCTGAAGTACGGTTCCAGAAGTTTCTGCGGTAAGTACACTATTTTTAGAAAGTTGGTCAATTTCATTGGCAGCAATCTGACTTCTTTCAGCCAGTTTCCTCACTTCAGCTGCAACCACGGCAAATCCTCTTCCATATTCGCCAGCACGTGCTGCTTCTATTGCTGCGTTTAATGCCAGTAGATTGGTTTGTCTCGCTATTTCACCTATGATAGATATCTTTTCGGCAATGTTCTTCATCGATCCTACTGTGGCCAATACGGCATCGCTTCCGTTTTTGATATCACTTGAAGCTTTATTGGCAATCTTTTCTGTTTGCATGGCATTGTCGGAGTTCTGTTGTATGCTGGCCACCATTTCTTCCATAGATGCTGATATCTCTTCTGTAGAAGCTGCTTGCTCATTCGATCCTTGTGATAATTGTTGGGATGCGGAACTGATCTGATAACTAACTGAAACCAGGTTGTTGCCAGCTCCGATAATATAGGATAATACATCCTTTAACTTATCATTCATTACCTTAAGATCATTCAGCAATACTCCGATTTCATCTTTGGAATTAATTTTAATGTCGACAGTTAAATCGCCACTTGATAAACTTTTGACTATCGTTGAAGCTTTAGCCAGTGATGCGTTTACGGTAGAGACTACCCAAATTACAGTAAGTATGGCAAATATGAAACCCACGAACAGGATAACGAACATTCCTTGTTGAGCCGTTTTAAATATTCTGTCACTTTCGACCCTGGCGGTATTCAAGGCATTTTCAGAATTCTCAACAATTTGTGTCAGTTGAACGATGGCTTTGGCAGCATTTTGTTGACCACTGGTAATGGATAAGTTGTAAGCTTCATAGATAGATTCTTCTGTACCCACCATAAGGGTCAGTTTCTCAATTTCATTGTAGGTGTTGAAATAATTATACCAGTCTTTTTCAAAAGAATTTACCAACACTAGCTCCTGTTCATTTGAAAGTGCCTTCAAACGGCCCAATCGTTCATTAAAAACCTTCAATCGCTCATCAACCTCGTTCACCATATTCTGCATGACTTCGCGATCACGGGTAAGAATAAGGTCTTTTTCCGTTTTGGTTATGTACTGTACATCTTCAGCCATTTTACTGGCAATGATAATTTTTTGGGAACCAATTTCTACGATATGATTTAAGTTATTATTTAGCTTGTTGGCATTGTCACGGGCTACATAATAGATAACTACTGTTAATAATAATAACAAAGAAAAGCCCAGAATCAATTTATTTTTGATCGTAAGTTTCATGGAACGGTAATTTTGGTTGCGAATGTTTAAATTACATGCAATATATTAGTTTTAACAGAGAGCTACTAATTGATAATATGAAGATAAGTATTTGTGAAGGTAATATTGATTAACAAAAAAAATGATTTGGTCATATATATGGGTTTTGTCAAATAAATAACATCATATCAAAATAAAAAACGATTATTATCTTTTTGATAGTCACCATGTTACAGATTGTTTTTTGATTTTCTCATCAAAATTATTACACAAAATAATATAATTAAAAGTGGCGTCATTTTCCGGAAGTTAATTTACATTAAATGCACTTCAAGTGGTTTGTATTCTATTGCCTGTCAGGAAAAAACTAATTTCATTTGGCAATAAAACATTACTATTAAGAATTATTTATTAGCCAACTCTTTTGATTCCTTAATGACAGCCCGGAAAATATCGAAATAATACATGGGTGGTAAAAAAATAAATGAACCAGGTCATACAATACTATTGTTTTCGTAACGTAAAAATTTATACATTTGCTTGTAATTAAGGACTGTGGAAAAAAATTATCATATATCGTCTTTCAGAAAAATGGTTTTCCTGTTAATAGGGATTGCCATTATAGGCCTTGCTATAAGTCCAAAAGGTATGGCATATCCTTCGAAAGCAGATACAGAGATCAACACCTCCAATTCTCAGGAAAAGGAAAACAAGGGTGAAGTTCAGGAGTATTTCAGGGCTTATGAAGCCATTGTTCCTGCCTCACAAATGCACCTGGTGCACGATTTTATATATGAATTTGTTCCGTATATCATCGAAGAACAGGAATTTGAATCAGTTATAGAAATCCCATTTTTTATAAATAACCATCGTAAAATCCTTTTTAGCAGGATAATCCCCCCTAATGCTCCCTAACTCTATTAAATCATAGATTTATAATACGGGTTTATTTACAAAGAAAAATTATTAATCATTTTATATTATGAAAAACAAAGGTGGAGTAGTGGCATTGACCATAGTAATCACATTATTATGTATTTACTATCTGTCATTTACACTCGTTTCGAGAAACATACAACAAAAAGCAACTACCTATGCTACTGACGAAAAAGGGGTAGTAGATCAGTCTAGGAAAAGGGCTTATCTTGATTCGATCAGGGATGAGTCAGTTTATAAATTACTCTTTATCGACTATACACTCGATGAAATCAACCAAACCAAGCTTAACTTGGGCTTAGACCTACAAGGTGGTATGCATGTGGTATTGGAGGTTTCACCAGTCGATATCATTAAAGGTCTGAGTGGAGGCAATGAAGATGAAGCATTCCTGAGAGCACTTGCAATGGCGGAAGAACGTCAGAAAAACAGTCAGGAACGTTTTACAAGCCTTTTCTATAGCTCATTTAAGGAAATTGCCCCTAACAGACAATTGGCCGATATTTTTGCTACAGCCGCTAACAGACATCGCATTAGTTCGGATTCTTCAGATGATGCCATCTTGAGAATGATCAATGAGGAAGTGGAGTCAGCAATAGAAAGGACATTTAACATTGTGAGGTCTCGTATTGATAAATTCGGAACCACAGCACCTAATATTCAGCGTTTGCAGGGAACCGGCAGGATTCAGGTAGAACTTCCCGGTGCAGATGATCCTGACAGGGTGAGAAGGTTATTGCAGCAAGTAGCCAAACTGGAGTTTTGGGAGGTTTATCATATCAATGAAATTTTCCCTGTTTTACAAGCTATAGATCAAAAACTGGTTCAGGATCTGGGTATAACTTCACAAGTGCCCCGGGCAAATGAGGGTGATGCCCCAACTCAGAATGATGATCTGGCAAATTTATTACAGGATACTGAAGAGGCAACTGAAGGAGACACTACAGAGGATCTATCGGCTCAGTTAGACGCAGATACCTCAGCTTTAGACTCATTGGAAAATCTACAGGTTTCACCATTGTTCAGCCTGGCTCGGGGTGGAGGACAAGGTTTGTTTTATAGTGTAAGAGACACTGCTAAGATCAACAGCCTGCTGAATAATGAAGAAATACAGCCACTGAAGCGTAATGTGCGGTTTTTGTGGTCGAATGAAGC
>JAEWLI010000183.1 GCA_023393375.1 Bacteroidota bacterium | reverse complement strand
CCACCGAAATGTTAGTTGCAATGGCGGGACGACCCCAACCGACAGGCAAACACTAACCAAGAAAAGCTCAGACCTTACAGGATAAAAAATTAGAAAGACAAACAAACCAAGCCCATCCACCACCTAAAAATCACTTTTTGCCAAATGGCAAATGTTTCTATTTATTAGCGAAGCACCTTTGTACCATAATTAATTTCTAAAATTTAAAATTATGGGCAAAATTATTTCACAACCAAGTAGCCTGCACAAAGGCAAAATCACCGCACTAACCACAGGCTTATTGTTTTCCAGCCTTACAATATTAGCTCAAACTACAAAAACTGCCGCGGATATGTAGGAATTTCATGCTTTGGACAAACCAACATTCGGATAAGAATTTATTAACCAACTAAATAAAAAAACAAAAAAAATGAAACAAGTATTCGTAACAGGGGGTTCAGGTTTTGTAGGTCAAAATCTAATCCCAATGCTAATAGAGCAAGGGTATCAGGTAAAAGCATTGGCTCGTTCAACACAAGCCATTCACAAAGTAGAAACTTTGGGAGCAACAGCCATCAAAGGCGATTTGAACGATAAACAAGCGTTGGCAATTGGCGTAAAAAATTGTGCAACTGTTTTTCATTTAGCAGCTTCGGTTGACTTTTTTGCTTCCGAGAAAGACCTCAAAAAACTGCATGTTGAAGCAACCGAATTATTATTGGAAGTTGCAAAAAATGCCAATGTTCAAAAGTTTGTTTATCTAAGTGCAGCTTCGGTAATTATGAATGGCAAACCGATTGTAAATGCTGATGAAACCTTTATTTCCGACAATATTATTGACGGCTATTCACTAACAAAACTACAAGCCGAGAATTTAGTCTTGAAAGCAAACACAAAAAACTTTCATACCATTGCAGTAAGACCGCCAATGATTTGGGGAAAAGGCGACCCCAACACTTTGGCAGGTGTTATAGATGCTGTAAAGAAAGGAAGAATGCAATTTATTGAGGGCGGTAAACATCGTTTAGTAACCTGCCACGTTGCCAATGTTTGCCACGCTTTAATTTTAGCAGACAAATCAGAACAAAACGGGAAAGCCTATTTTATTACAGACGGAGAAACACCAGTTTTCAAAGACTTCATAAAAAAATATGTTGGCACACAAGGTGTAACTGTTCCCGATAAAGCTGTTTCTTTGGCAATGGCAAAGCGGGTTGCTTCGGTTATGGAATTTGTTTGGAGAACTTTCCGTCTTAGTGGGCATCCACCGCTTTACAAAGGCTTTGTAAATATTTTAGGATTGGAATTTATAACCACCGACAAAAAAGCAAGAACAGAACTTGGCTACAAAACATTTGTAACTATTGAACAAGGATTAAACCTAATGAGAAAATAAAAATTATGGAATCGCTTATCATTTATTTATTGAAGTTCGGAAATCTAAACAAACAACAAATTGATTTAATAAAAAGCAAAGTAGTATTTAAGGAAATTAAAAAAGACGAATACTATCACGAAGCAGGAAAAATCCCTCGTGAAATTATTTTCCTCACCGAAGGAATTATGAGAGTTTGTTATTACAACAACCGAGGCGATGAAGTAACCAAGTTCTTCTTTGAGGAAAACAATTTTGTTGCGGATATAAACAACTACAATCAAGGGAGTGCTTCTACAGAATATCTTCAAGCTGTTACAGACTGTAAATATCTTGTTTTATCTAAAGCAGCAATGAATGAATTGTCAATGACTATTATTGAGTGGGATAGAATTGTTTCAAAAATCACAGCCAAAGGATTAGCTGAAAAGGTAAACAAAATCAGTCCTATGATGACTGAAGATGCAACAGAGCGCTACCTTAAATTTATCACTAATTTCCCAACATTGGCAAACCGTGTACCTCTTTCATATTTGGCTTCGTATTTAGGTATTACACAATCTTCGTTGAGCAGGATTAGGAAAAATATCCGTTAATTTCCCTTGTCTACTTTTTTATTGGTTCAGCAGACACACGACCAGACATGGCAAACAATGGACGACAGAAAGCCACAGCTATTAACAACGGTTTTGCGTCGGTGCGCTGACGGGGTAAATTAAACATTAGTCCTTATTATTAACTTTGGAGCAAAGCTGAAAGTTTGTGCTTTTAATCCCGCCCCTACGCAAAGCCGCAAATCGTTGTAGCAAATGATGCGAAACCATCGTACTCCGATTTGGAAAAACAACCGCTTCATTTACATCCTTACCAGAAATGGTGAATAGTGAGGAATTTATAAACGCTGATGAAATTGCACGGGGATTATCACCATTCAACCTTGATAAAGCTGCAATGAAGCAGGTAGACTAATGCTAAATATGATTGATAAACTTATAATAAAACAAAGCGATTTTGCATTTATGACAACTTTGGCAACAAAGAATTATGTAAACACGATTTAAAAATTAAATCTAAAGGATATCAGGTTACTTTAATTTTCTTTTATTTTGATTCACATAAACTTGCCAGAGAAAGAGTAAAAAACAGGGTCAGTGAAGGGGGACACAATATTCCAGAACAAACTATTATTCGTAGATACAATGCGGGATTTGAAAAACTTATTCAATTTATACCTTCCAATTTGTAACTATTGGATGATCTTTGATAATTCAAATCTACAATCGGACTTTGTAGCTGAGGGGTACGCTGATAAAAAATTAGATATTAAAAATATTAGTATATTTGATATAATTAAAAACAAATTGATGAATGACTAAAAAGGATAATATTATACGGGAAAAGATATTAAAAGGACTTGATTTGACTTATCAAAAACTGATAAAATCCAAAAAGGAACGCAATTTTGATTTGGTTATTTCTGACAATGGAAAAGTAATTCGTTTGGATCCTAAAGATTTATAGAGACCAGACAAAATGCACTGGCTACAACACGTGGTATAAAACACTGGGAGCGAGGTGCTTATTAGGGTCGTCTGCCACGCATCATCTTTTGTGTCGGAGGAGAAAAAATATAGTATCCATCAAGATAAAAATATAATCGAGCATGAAAAAATTAGTTGGTTTAATAGTTGGTTTATTTTTCACTTTGGCAATTTTTACTTTATCAGCACAGCAATCGAAATTTGCGAACGTTTATCATTTCATCGAAAATCCAGCGGTGTTTGAAATCAACCAGACTGAAGGTCACACGGTTTGTATTCCTTTTAAGTCGGTTGATGAAGCATTAAATCAGAAATTGAAGTCAGAAAATGTGCTTTCGTTGAATGGAAAGTGGAAATTTCATTTTGCCAATACTCCGGAAGGTACACCCAAGGACTTTTTTAAATCAAATTTTAATGATCAGAAATGGTCTGAAATTACAGTTCCCTCCAACTGGGAAATGCAGGGCTTTGGCGATCCGCTGTTTCGCAATGTAGCACATCCGTTTAAGTCCAATCCGCCTTTTGTTCCGCGCGAATACAACCCAACCGGCTCGTATCGCAAAACATTTACCATACCGTCAAATTGGAAAGGAAAACGCATTTTTTTGCGCATGGAGAAAACCGCTTCGGCATCCTTCGTCTGGATCAATGGACAGGAAGTGGGCTACAACCAAGGTGCGCAAGAGCCCGCAGAATATGATATTACCAGTTACCTGAAATCAGGCAAAAATACCATTGCCGTCAACGTAATTAAATATTCCGATGGTGTGTATCTCGAAAGTCAGGACTATTGGCGCCTGGCTGGTATTTTCGACGATGTTTGGTTGTATGCAAAATCGGATGTACATATCTTCGACTGGTATGCCACTACCGACCTGGACGAAAACTATGAGAACGCAAAACTGAATTTGCAGATTACGGTAAATAACCAATCGAAAACCGATAAACAGAACTACAAAGTTCTCACTTCACTGTTTGATGCAAGCAATGCGTTGGTTCAGAATTTCACTTCAGATGCAGTTCAATTAACTGCTGATAATAAGCAAATTATTCATATTTCATCGGAAGTATTAAATCCTAAAAAGTGGACAGCCGAAACACCCAATCTCTATCGGTTAACAATGGAATTATTAAACAATGAAGGAAAAACCGAAGAAGTAATTACTGGTCGTATTGGTTTTAAAGAAACCGATATCCGCAATCAGGTTTTCTACCTCAATGGCAAGGCCATAAAACTTAACGGCATCAATACGCACATGCAACACCCCACTTTGGGGCATACCATGGACGAAGCCACCATTCGGAAAGATTTTGAACTGTTTAAACAATTCAATATAAATTGTGTACGCATATCACACTATCCGCCTGTAAAGCGCTATTTAGAATTGGCAGACGAATATGGATTCTATATTATTGACGAAGCAGGAGTTGAAGCACATGCTACAGAATACCTTAGCGATAATCCGGACTGGGAGCCCATGTACCGCGATAGGGTTCGCAAAATGGTGTTGCACGACCGCAATCATCCTTCCATTCTTTTCTGGAGTGCAGGCAACGAGGCTGGGGAAGGTAAAAATATATGTGCCGTGATTGAGGAAGGGCGGAAATACGACAATACGCGATACTGGATGTATGGGGGGAATGCTTTTTCTCACCCTTGCGAAGAGATTATTGGTCCACGTTATGCTACTCCTTTTGATCTCAAAACACAGGTGGGGATGGTTCCGGAAAGTATTGATCCGCGACCATCGTTTATGGATGAATACCTTTCGGTAGCTGGAAACGCTGGTGGCGGACTGGATGAATATTGGGATGTCATTTACCGGTATCCACGCATCATGGGCGGTGCAATTTGGGATTTCGTGAGTCCGGGTTTGCTCGAGCCAGTTCGTAAATTGACAGACTCTTCACCAAACAAAGTCGCAACTCACATCATGGGACGCGCCAAACTGGTTGCAGGACACGAAGGAAAAGGCATTGATCTGAATGGTCACGACCAATGGGTGGAAGTTTACCAGGATAAAAACATAGAAATTTCGGGCAATGAATTAACGGTTTCGCTTTGGATTTATCCACGTGATTTAATGAAAATGGGCGGAACAATACTCACCAAAGGAAACAATCAATTTGGTTTGCAGCAAAATGGTGCCGATCATCTTGATTTTTATATTTATACCAATAAAAAAGAATTCATACGGGCTGAATTACCCAAAGATTGGACACACAACTGGCATCATGTGGCAGGTATTTATGACGGGAAAACGATTTCACTATTTATCGACAACAAAAAGGTGGCTGAAAAACCGGTCACCGGGAACATTACCAATTTTCCTTTTCCTCTTAATGTGGGCAAGAATGCCGAGACACATGGTCAGCATACCTCCGTTTATTTGTGCGATGCCATTATCGATAAGGTGGGTATTTTCCCCAAAGCGATTGAAATCAATGATTTATATACATCAAAACCGGACTTGAAAAATCGTGCAGCTTTGTGGCTCGATTTTGAACAGGAACAAAACGATGGCAAATTTTTCAGCTATGGAATTGGCGCGCGTACCTATGGAAGTATTTGGCCCGATCGGGTTCCGCAGCCTGAAATGTGGCAAATAAAAAAGTCGGCTCAACCCATTTCTGTAAAGTGGAGCAATGCCGAAAAAATGGAAATTGAAGTGGAAAACCGAAACTTCTTTACCAATACGAATGCCTTTGAAGCACGTTGGAATCTGGAAGAAAACGGAATATCAATAGCTTCCGGAAAATTGGAGGTGGATGTGGAACCGGAAGCAAAAAAAATCTACGTTCTTCCTATCTCAAAGCCACAGCTAAAAGCTGGTGCAACCTATTTGGCAACAGTTAGTTTTCATTCAAAAGAAGCTACACCATGGGCACCGAAGGGTTTTGAACTGTGTTGGGATCAATTGGAATTGCCATGGATTGTTCCTGCCGATAAAAAATTGGTGCAGCATCAGACCAATCCTTTAAAAGTGACAGATAATCAGCAACATTTGATTGTATCCGGAGTAAATTTCGATTATACCTTTAATAAAGCCGATGGACAATTGTACTCCATGAAATACATGGGTACAGAATTGCTGAAACAGGGAGCGCAACTCAATGTTTGGCGTGCCCCTCTGGCGAATGAACTGGACGACTGGACCACTTATACGGTTAGTGTATTTCCTAGAAGCGAGGGCTACGGAAGGATGGTTGCCGCTCCATGGTATTCCATCGGTCTGGATAAAATGACGTCCAAACTTGAATCATTTCGGGTTGAAAATAAAGCTGAAAATATAATTGTCAGTATTCGTGAAATTGCTCTCTTTGGAAATGGCCGTGCAGGTTTCGAAAATGAGATGATTTATACGATTTCGCCCGACGGTGAAATTAGTTTGCAGCACACGATTAATCCGAATGGAAATATGCCCATGTCGTTGCCGCGCATTGGAACAAAATGGGTTTTCAATAACCAAATGCAAAATGTAGAATGGTTTGGACGTGGGCCGCAGGAGAATTATCCGGACCGCAAAACCGGCTACCGTTTGGGGCTTTATCAGTCGACAGTCGATGCGATGTTTGAGCCCTATTTAATACCTCAGGATTTTGGCTTGCGGACAGATAACCAATATGTGAGATTAACAAATAATGAAGGAATCGGTATCGAGTTTTCAGCAACCCAACCCTTTAATTTTAATTGCTATAATTACAGCACCGAAAATTTGTCAAAGGCAAAATACACCTATCAATTGGTCAAATCGGATGGTGTAACATTCAATTTCGACTACCAAACTACCGGGGTAGGATGCACGGCAATTGGGGTGATTAATAAATACCAAACCATTCCTCAAACCATACAGTTCACAAGTTCGATAAAACCATATAAAATCAATAAGTAGGTCTGATTAATTTTAAAATAATTAGAGCTATAGTGCTTATCATTGGGGTTTAGGGGTTGAAAAATAATACGGACAGGAAGTGTATTTGAGAAGGGCTCTATTCGGCACTTTCCGGCAATGACCAATCGTATCACGTAGTTGTAGCAAAAAACCTTCAAGTTTTGGGTTCTTTTGCCATGCTGCCGCTTGCCCACTGTGGATAAACCTTCAAGGCCTTGAAGGTGTGTTCGCGAAAATTCATGTCAATCCTTTAATCCTGTAAATCCTGATTCAGACAATGAATGTGGAGACCACTTTTATCGCTCATGGTTATCGTGATCAAATACCATTACACAAAGATAGGTTCCAAAAAAAAAGCGGTAAATCCTTGAAAGATATTTACCGCTTATTATCAGTAGTTTGATTATTGCTTAAGCAAACCTCAATTCCTTTTTCTGCAATATCTGCTCTTTAACTGCAAGAAGGTCGATGCTATTGAGCCGCTCTTTCAGGACTTCCAGGTCAGCTATGAATTTATCCGAATATTTTGCTTTCATTTTCTGGAAAAGAGACCTGTAATATTCAATACCGTCATTTACATTCCGTTGAAATGTGTGCAGATAATCTAGCTGTTTATCCGCGACAGGATGAGATAACTCCTGTACTTTCCTTTTCAGAAAATCGATGTACATAGTTAACTCTTTGATAAACATATGAGGCCTGTCATTCCTCTTAATGATATTGATTCTGCCATAAATATGGTCTACCATTTCTTTCAAAGAAACAATTTCAGAGAAATAGGCCATGTTAGGACCAGGGCAAACAGATACACCGCTACCCTCAATTTTATGATCCAACTTGTTTACAATCAAGGCAGACACACTCAATCCAACACAAAGGCAAGCTTTTTCCACAATTTTATCATACTGCCGTTTGTAGGCCTCAGGAGCTAAATTTTGTTCATCCAGTTGTTTGATCTTTAAATGCTGGTATTGCCTTGAAGCTGTACAAATGGCTTTATCCGTAAATTCCTTGTTCAACACAGCATATTTTTTTGTACAGGCACTTCCAGGTCTTCCCTTGTCAATGTATTCCTGTTTTTCAATATCCTGTGTATTTCCTTTCAAACTATTGAATTGAATTCCCAAAGGAGATATTGTGCTCAGATAAAGATCTTCTTCTTTAGCATCACTCAATAATTGTGTGGTATATTGATCTACATTGGTAGCTTCAGGAACCAGTAAAAACGGAGTTCCCCAACCCACAGAATCAACTTGATAATGATCAATTAAAAATTGGTGTTCATCAGCATTACCCACACCGCCTTGTGCAGTTATTTTGATGGGTAAGGGTTCAGCAGGCACAAACCGGTTTTTCGAAGTTAAAGCGTTTTTCAATAATTCGAAAGTGGTTTCTATCAACAATTGTTTGTTGTTTTTAAATTCTTCCAGAATAGCACCCATTAAATGTCCGTCAGTACCGAAGGCATGTCCACCACAATTTAACCCGGATTCAATACGGTATTCTGATACATGAATCCCCTTCTTTGCGAGGTACTTTCCCTGAATTAAGGCCGAACGGTAATCACTTACTTTTAATATGATTTTTTTCTTCAGATAACCCGTTTCGTCCGGGTAAAAATCTTCAAAATTCTCGATGTAGTTGTACAGACGGGGATTCATTCCTGCTGATAATACAATAGATGACTCAAGATTGCTTTGGGCGAAACCGCGAAGTGCGGCATGCGCATCATTATACTCTACAGGTAATTTTTCATTCTTTATATAATTGTCCTTGTCGAGTTTGGTCATGATATTTACATCAATACTACCGGGTCTTAATTTGTCTTTGACCCATTTTACACCTTCTGAAAAGCTGTATTGGTGCACATGATCCAAAAACTTCTGTTTGATTTCAGAAGTGTTGGGCAACATTTCAATGTATTTCTCAAATTCACTTTTTTCTTTGAGAATGGAATTTTTCAGGTCTTCAAAGTTTCTTTTAACCACCAATTCTATCACATTAAGATAAGCGGTAATTCTTTTGGCCCTGAAATCTTCAATTTTATCAGTAATTGCCTGATAAGGAATCCCTAGCTTTTCGCTGTAAAAAGCCCTCATTTTTTCCACTAAAGTATCGTCGACCAAAGAAATGGCTGAAGAAATGCCATAATGTGCTACCTTGGCCGGGGTATCCACAGTAAATCCAATTCCCATCACAGGAATATGAAAAGTATGATCTGAATTATTGAACATAGAATATTATTGTTTTAATAAGGAATGTATAATAATTGAAAAATAAATTGAGGCTGCAATGCCTCCTTTTGATATTCCGCATATACATTCAAAAATAAAGTCCCTAAAGATACTAAAACTTCAATCAAGTGGCGATTGTTTTATCCTAATTAATTGTTAATACAAGTTATATCAGGGGTATTTAGCTGAATTCGACAAATTAAATTGGTTTTGATCTCATGAATGCCGAAATAATCAAGAAAAAGCTGCTTCACAGCAGCCTTTTTCCTATACCAAATATTAAATTTACATGTTGTTATCTTCTTCCAGCACCTAATGTAGCAGACTCAAATTGCAATTGATCAAATATTCCAGAAACAGCCTGTATCACTTTTGCCTGTGCATGGTAATTTTCATCATCACTCATGTTTTCCATATTACCAGCAGAAGTATCTGTATCAGTCTCTAAAGCTTCTGATAAAAATCCACGGGAGATCATGGTGCCATCTTCACTATCGGTCACAGTAATTAAAAGTGTACCTTTGCCTACTTCCACATATTCCCGTTGGTCCATATTGGTGTTTGCAGCAATACCAGTCTGAGTATCTTCCGTAAAATCAGTTAATTCTGCAGTTTCATCAAACACTTTGTAGCTTACCAATAAATCTGGATTTTCGGAGTCAATTTCATATCCTCTGCTTACCATTTCATGAATAATTGCAGCTTTCACAGCTTTTTTGTCAAACTTATCGGAGCTGAACGAAGCACTGGCCTTGTCTTTCATCTTATGAGATTCATCCTTCATATGTGCCTTGTCTTTCATCTTGTCCTTATCTTTCATTTTGTCTTTTTTCTCATAATCCCTTACCATTTCCTGCCCCATTTCATTTTGTTCAGCAGATTGGAAGGTTTCTTCACCATCTGTTGTTTGATTATAATCCTGATTAAAAGCTCGTGCTTCATCACCTCCAGACTCATCTAAAAAGTAAAATGAAGTGTAAGTTCGATCACCAAGGTTTTCAGAGTTCTGAACCCTTACCTGATTATCCTGTGCAGTAACCATATGTGCACAAAAAATGCCTGTAATTATTAATCCTAATGTCTTCATAGTTTAAAAAATTTAGTGTTTCACATCTATTATAATTATTCAACATGCAGATTATCAATATGTTATCAGTTTTTTATATTGAAAAAACTAATAAATTGCATCAAAAAACCTCCACCTTTAAAACAGATATGTTTTATTTAAATTGATTAATGTAACGTCATTCTTGTCGAAATACCAATGTTTACAAATCAGAATGTAGCAAAAATTTAAAGTAAGAAATCTGGCTTTCCTCATATCTTGAACAACTTTTTGGAAAGTTCTTTACATTTGTGAAAAAAAAGGATGATCCATTTTGAAGATACAAAATTAAAAGGTTTGGCAGTTCATTTTGTTGGCAATAAAATCCAAGAGGAAGCCCTAAAAGTATCGTCGGCATTACTTGAACTTGACCCCGACATTAACAGTTTATTAAAAAAATATTTTACACGGTTTTTCAAAGATCAACCTTTTTATCAGTTTCATCACGAATCTGACCTCAGTTTTAACGAATGTCATCAGTTTGTCAAGGAGATCTTTCAGGAAGAATCGTCATTGTACATCAATTCAGTGAAATTGGCTAAACATCTCTATAGCGTTTGTGACCACCCCAATATTAAAAGTGGTGAATTTTATGTCGCTTACTTTGACCAGGTTTACGTAGGTGATGAAATTTGTGAAGCCATGGGGGTTTTTAAGTCGGAGAATAAAGAAACTTACCTTAAAGTGTATCCCGAGGAACAAAATTTTACAATTGAGCAAGGTCAGGGAGTAAATATCAATAAATTGGATAAAGGTTGTTTGATATTGAACATGGCTCCCGAAGAGGGTTATAAAGTGATGGTAATTGACAATACCAATCGTCAGGACGCCGCCCAATACTGGACAGATAAATTTCTGAAGATCAAACCTGTAGAAGACAATTATTATCACACCCAGCATTATATGAACATGTGCCGTGATTTTGCGCTTGAAGTGTTCCCCGAGTCATCAATGGCCGATAAGTTGGCAATGGCACAAGAAAGTTTAAAATATTTTAATAAACAGGAGACATTCGATAAATTATCCTTTCAGGAAGAAACTTTGCGGAATCCGGAAATCATTGATGCTTTTGAGGAATATAAAATAAGGTATCAGGAAGAACGATCAATCACCATAGCCGATGAATTTGAGGTAGCACCTGCCGCTGTAAAACAATTAAAAAAGGTTTTCAAAAGTGTGATTAAACTGGACAAAAACTTCCACATTTATATTCATGGCAACCATGATTATATTCAGAAGGGAGTGGATCCGGAAAGTGGCATGAATTATTATCAACTTTTTTTCAAGGAAGAACATTAAATCTTATCTATAGGAAAGAACATTCCAATTGACCGGCTGTTTTATTTCAAAAGATCAAAGCAGACGAAAAATGAAAAATGATCACACTTCTGATTGGTGGATATCCGGTGTTGCCTTAACAGCTGGTTTTTTATTGGGCAGGGCCCTGGTTCGTTCCACAAGAAAATTCCACATTCAAAACAAAGTGGCACTGGTAACTGGTGGCTCTCGTGGGTTGGGATTGATACTTGCGCGTAAACTGGCCGATCAAGGTGCGAGGATAGCCATATGTGCCAGGGATGAGGAGACACTTAAAAAAGCCGCCGATGACCTTTCTTACAGAACATCTCACATAGTATCAATCGTTTGTGATATTACCAATCACGATCAAGTCAAAAATACAGTAAAGGAAGTACAAGAAAAACTTGGTGATATAGATATCCTGATAAACAACGCAGGGGAGATTCAATTAGGTCCGATGGAAAATATGGCCGATTCAGATTATAAGCAAGCCATGGATTTATTTTTTTGGGGACCTTATCATTTCATTCAGGAGATTTATCCAGCTATGATAAAAAAGAAAGCAGGCCGGATAGTGAATATAGTTTCCATAGGTGGAAAAGTGAGTTTCCCACATTTATTACCATACAATACCGGTAAATTTGCTTTCTCAGGATTTTCAGAAGGAATCACCGCAGAAATGTCCAGATATAATGTAAAAGTGACTACTGTTTATCCTGGGTTAATGCGGACTGGAAGCCCAAGACACATCACGGTTAAAAACCAAAATGAAAAAGAATACGCCTGGTTTAAAATTGCCGATTCTTTGCCAATCATTTCTACTAATGCTGAAAAAGCAGCTCAGAAGATTCTTAAAGCCATGATATATGGTCGAAAAACACTCACTTTGACCATTCCAGCCAAGTTGGGAAAGGTACTACATGAAGTGGCACCTGACTTTACCATTACACTTTTTGATATCATCAACCGGTTATTGCCGGATTCTGAAAGTAGTCAATCAACCGAAGGAAAGGATAGTGAATCAGCTCTTTCATCAAATATGGCCACAAAGCTTACAGAAAAAGCAGAAGAGAAACATAATCAATGATAGGAGTGAGGGAGCTTTTGTATGGGATTCAACACAACCTTAATTGCTCAAATAAAACCTTGTTTAGATCACTCAATATTAAATAATACACATTATTCTCTTCAATCGTTTTCCCGAACCTCTTAAGGCACAATTTATATAAAGATTGAAATATTAAAGATGATGGAACTATTATTGAAAAAATCTTCAATTTTTACGGTACTATTGTTTATTAAATAATAACTAGCAAGGTGGTGAGATTTATTTACCATTAAAAAAATAATATCTATATAGTACATCTTGATACAAATAAGTTATATTGTGTTCACTAAATTATCGGGATATGAAATCATTTTTTTTTATTCTAATCATTTTCATGGTCACAGTCACGGGATGTAAACGTGATTGTTGCGATATAAATGACGATTGTCCACCAATCAAACAACAAATAAGGTTAAGAGTATTAGACAAGATAACCAATGAAGACCTTATATTCGATGGGCACGGAAATTTTAATGCCCAAATTCTCAAAATTTTTTATACATCCAATAACCTTTCTGACACTATATTTTATCCTATCACCCCAAGGAATCATCCAGAAGGATATAGGATAGCAACATTCCTTATTGATGCAGACACCATCGCATATTTAAAATTTATCGGTCAAAAAAAAATAGATACATTAAACACCATAGGTTTATGGCAAAAAGTTGATTGCGGAGCCTACTATTTGGAATATTTGTACCTTAACAAAGAAATATTATGCGAGTATTGCGATGATACAACTGTAAATATAATATATAAATAGGGGATGGGTTTAAACATGATCAGATCTTAACCGTATAAATCGATACTGGAAAAATTAATTGCATTCTTTACATCAAAACCCTTTGAGACTTTTCGATAGCGGTTATTTATAATTCTCATTAGGAAATTTTAAATACATCTACAGTGTCATAATAATTTTACCTTTGGTTTGTCTCGATTCCAATTTCTGATGAGCTGCAACTGCATTTTTCAAAGGAATACGATCATCGATATGAACATGTAGTTTTCCTTCAATGATCCAACTGAAAATATCATCTGCCCGGCTTTTCAGGGTATGCGATTCACTCACATAATGGAATAAACTTGGACGGGTGAGGTATAATGATCCCTTTTGGTTTAGGATATTAGGATCAAAGGGGGGAACCGGACCACTTGACTGCCCAAACAGCACCAAATAACCCAATGGGGCAAGACAGTTTAAACTATGTTCAAAAGTATCTTTCCCCACAGAATCATAAACCACATTTACACCTTTACTGTCTGTCAGGTCTTTCACCTTTGAAACCCATTCCTGATTGGAATAAAGCACCACGTGATCGGCACCTGCTTCGGATACCCTATCAGCTTTTTCCTGAGTAGAAACAGCACCTATTACTGTAGCACCACAAGATTTCGCTATTTGAGTCATTAATAAACCCACACCACCTGCTGCTGCCAGGATTAAACAAGTATCACCTTCTTTTAAGGGATAAGTACTTCTGGTAAGATAATGGGCAGTAAGTCCTTGTAGCATGACGGCCGCTGCTATATCATGTGAAATTTTACCGGGAAGCTGGACCACTTGATGGTCGGCAGCTTTTATTTTCGATGCATATGCACCGGGTACATTATTATAGGCAACATGATCCCCTTCTTTCCATTGCAATACTTTTTTACCCACTTTCGAAATAATACCTGATCCTTCCATTCCGGGTATAAAGGGCAGATCTTTTTTATAAAGCCCTGTTCGGTGATAAATATCAATAAAATTAACTCCAATTGCCTGATTATCAATGATTACTTCATGATCACCTGGCACAGGATCGGGAATTTCACGGTATTGCATTACTTCAGCTCCACCTGTTTTTTCTATTATTATTCCATTCATTTTTTAATAAATTTATTTTCTGGTTGTCAATTTATCAAATATGATTAATTCTTATGATGATTTGGTTGGATCACCTTGTTATATTGATAAATAACTCAATAAATGGTTAACATTATAAAATCAACGATGTTTTATAAGTACATTTGTAAAAGTTAATTTAGGTATTGGCAAAACATCATGCTGATAGCACCTCATGGGTTTATTTTTTACTCAAAAGCTACAGTTCATTATTTATTAAATCAAACAGTTTATTTATGAAGATTTCAAAAAACACCGTTGCCTCAGTGACTTATTCCTTAGAAGTTGAAGGAGAACTGATAGAAAAAACAGACAAAAATGATCCTCTGGTATTTTTAGTAGGAGTAGGATCAATGATTCCTGGTTTTGAACGTCAATTGTTGGGCAAGGAAGCAGGTGACACTTATAAGATTACCATTGATCCTGAAGAAGGTTATGGCGATGCTGATCCGGAAGCAATAGTTGATTTATCAAAAGATATATTTATGGTAGATGGCAAGCTGCAGGAAGAAATGTTGGTGGAAGGAAAAGTAGTCCCTATGCAGGATCAAAACGGAAACCCACTGCAAGGCGTAATAGTAGAAGTGGGAGATGACAGTGTAAAAATGGATTTTAACCATAGATTAGCGGGTAAAACGCTCGAATTTGCCGGTGAGGTCATTGATGTGAGAGAAGCAACACAAGATGAAATCAGCCATGGCCATGTACATGGTCCAGGTGGACATCATCATTAATATTTAAAAATATTTTAATATTAAATGCCCTTCGGGGCATTTCTTTTTTGGAGAATAAATTTTTATTGGTAATTTTGAACCAAGTTATTGCAAATCAAGTTATCAGCAATAGCATGGTATTTAGCTCCACTGTTTAGATTCAACAAAATTAGTCACGACAATAAGGCCCCGGGTACCTGGCAAATCTATTAAAACAATTTAATAATTATAATTTAGTAAACAGTAATGAAACAAGGAACAGTAAAATTTTTCAACAACTCAAAAGGATTTGGGTTTATTAAACCATCTGATGGCGGAGAAGACATTTTTGTACATTCGTCAGGTCTGGTTGATCAGATTTATGAAAATTATCAGGTGAAATATGAGGTAGAGCGTGGCAAAAAAGGCCTGAATGCTGTGAACGTTGAAGTGATCAGATAATTCTTTCAATCATATTAAAAAGGAAACCACCCATGCGGTGGTTTTTTTGGCTCTTTACATAATGCATTCCCCTAAAAATTTACAGTAGATCATATTTATAATTCATTCCTATTGAATAATATTGCACCCTTATTTAAATCAGTTTCAGATAAAAATATATAAGATGATTAAGAATTTAATCTTAGTGGTTGTCATCATGACTTTCACATTTTGTTCCAACAAGAACAAGGATTATATCATCACCTTGAAGACATCAAAAGGGGATATCAAAATATACCTGTACGATGAAACTCCCCAACACAAAGAAAATTTCATCCAATTAGCTGAATCAGGTATGTATGATGGAGTATTATTTCACAGGGTCATTAAAGATTTTATGATCCAAACTGGTGACCCGGCTTCAAGAAAAGGTGGTAAAAGTGAAAAAGCCGACTCCATTGCTAAAAGTACTGTGCCTGCCGAATTTAATAAACAATTGTTTCATGAAAAGGGTGCAGTTGCAGCCGCCCGGTTAGGTGATGAGGTAAATCCGGAAAAGGCATCGAGTGGCAGTCAGTTTTATATTGTTCAAGGCCAGAAATTTACCAAAGAACAACTGACAGTAAACCAAAACATGCTTATTTATTATTTTCGGCAATTATTAGCTGATTCACTTTATCAGGACTTACTTCCTCAGGTGCAAAAACTTCAAACGGAGGGTAATATTGATTCATTACAATCATTTGTTCTTTCATACAAAGATACCATTGAAGAAAAGTTTGATGTTGATGTAGATATTGATTTTCCAGAAGAAAGGATGCTGGCGTACACCAGTGTGGGAGGAGCACCACACCTGGACGATGAATATACAGTTTTTGGAAAAGTCGTTGAAGGTTTGGAAGTTGTGGATGAAATAGGCAATACTCCCTTGAATGGAATACGGCCTCAAGAGGATATTTGGGTAGAAAAAGTAGATGTGGATATGGTAAATAAAAAGAAAATTGAAAAAATGTATGGCATCCCTTTTAAAAACAAATAATTTAAATACAGAAGGAGGGGCAAGGTATGGGGATTCAGAAAAAAGTTAAAGCTGTAAAAGGCCTCTTTCATCAACTTGATAAAGAGATTGATCAGTTTAAATCAAAAAGTGGCTTAGATTGCTTGAAAGGTTGTGGTTCATGTTGCCATAAACCCGATATAGAAGCAACTTTACTTGAATTTCTACCTTTAGCTGTTGATTTATACCAAAAAGGTCAGGTGGATGAAATACTTGATTTAATAAATTCCAATGAAGATGGAAGGTGTGTGATATTTTCACCTTTTTTAGTAGGAGGCAGTACCAGTTTTTGTTCAAATTATTCCCAACGTGGCCTCATCTGCCGCTTGTTTGGTTTCAGTGCAACCAGGGACAAAAATGGGATTAGAAACATAGCCACATGCAAAAAAATTAAGGAAGCCATGCCTGAATTGTTTCAAAAAGCAAATAGTGGCGTCCAAAATGGGGATAAAATACCGGGCATCACCAGTTATTATTCGAAATTACAAGCCATTGATTTGAATATAGGTGGAAAAATGTATCCCATTAATCAGGCAATAAGATTGGCAATTGAGACTGTGGCATTGTATTTTTATTATAAAAATCCAAGAGCAAGCTAGCATTCTATCTTCCCGACTCATGGCATTCCTCAAATTTTAGCTGTTTTACCTTTTTATTATCCGAGACATCTGTAATTTTGCTGGTCAGACAAAACTTTCAGTAGTGTATAAATTAATTAGAGGTATATTGTTTCTTTTTCAACCGGAAACAGCGCACCGGGTTATTTTCAACCTGTTAAAAACATTATTCAAAATACCGCTTTTCAAAGGGGTTTTCCGGAAACTCTACTATTTTGACTCACCGCATTTAGCTACCGAGGTCTTTGGTATTCGATTTCCCAATCCGGTTGGATTAGCTGCTGGTATGGATAAAGATGCTGAATTGATTGATGAATTTGCTGATCTTGGATTTGGCTTTATTGAAATTGGTGCGATTACACCTGAGTCACAACCCGGAAATGCTAAACCTCGATTATTTAGGATCAAAAAAGACCAGGCTTTGATCAACAGGATGGGCTTTAATAATAAAGGATTAAGCAATGCTGTCAATAATCTGAAAAAACGAAAATCGAATATCATAGTAGGAGGGAACATTGGGAAAAATAAGTGGACAGAAGATGAAGCCGCTCTAAAGGATTTTGAGATTTGTTTTCAGCAGCTTTTTGATCATGTGGACTACTTTAGCATTAATGTCAGTTCACCCAATACGCCAGGCCTGCGAGACTTACAAGAAAAAGAACCGTTAAAGAAACTATTGGTTAGGCTAATGGCTTTGAACTTGAAAAAAGTAAACCCAAAACCTCTTTTATTAAAAATCGCCCCTGATCTTTCCCTGGGTCAGTTAGATGATATTGTTGAAATCGTGACTGAATTAAAAATCGATGGAGTGATTGCCACCAATACGACAATTGAAAGGAATAATTTGAGCATTGAACAAAAAGAAATCAGCAAAATAGGAGCTGGTGGATTAAGTGGCAAGCCTTTGAAAGACCGATCGACAGAAGTGATCAGGTATTTGCGACATAAATCCCAAGGGGCATTTCCCATTATAGGTGTAGGAGGGATCATGAATGCTGATGATGCACTGGATAAATTAAAAGCAGGAGCGTCATTGATCCAAATTTATACAGGGTTTGTATATAAAGGGCCTGCATTAATCAAAAACATCAATAAAAAAATTCTTCAAGAGAAAATATCCTGATCTATCATGATGTTTTGATTACAGGATATAATTATGATAAACAATCACCCGTTAATACGGCGTTTTCTTTAAATTTGTCGTTAAGTGATCCTTGATAATGGAAATCAGAAAACAAGGATGTAACTTTCTAATGGAGTAATCAATACATGGCAAAAAATACTTTTAAAACCAATACATTCAAGAAACCCGAGAAAACAAGGGCTAAAACTCGGTTAAAGACTAATTTCTTTAAGGACAAAAAACTGATTCTTATTTCAGGGTTGTTTCTGATTATATTGTCAGTCTTTTTGGCTGTTGCTTTTATATCGTATTTATTTACCTATTCATCAGATCAGAGCGTTCTGGAAGCTGTAAAAGATTCGGGTTTACGTGCTTCGGGATTGGAAATCAAAAACTGGCTGGGATTGATGGGTGCCTACTCATCCTATTATGTGATTTTCAAATGGTTTGGACTGGCAGCCTTTTTTATTCCACCATTATTATTTATCGTGGGGGTAAAAGTTGCTTTTCAACACACCCTAATGCCATTATCCTCATTGTTTAAGTTTACATTTTTCTTTATGTTCTGGTTGAGCCTCCTCATGGGCTATCTAACTTTGAATACGAATGAAATCAATGTATGGAGTTTTCTGAGTGGAGGCATCGGCTATCAATTAGCATTATTATTTCACAGCCTGATGGGGTGGGGTACTTTTCTTTTTCTTGCATTCTCATTGGTCGTGTTTTTGGTTTACTACTTTGATATCAATTCTATTTTCGAATCATCACCTCCAAAACCATTTGATGATGAAATTGTAATTCCAGAAGAGAAAAAATCAGCAGAAACTTTAGCTGAAGAAAAACGTCGGGAGAATTTTGTAGGATGGAACGTGAAAGATCAGGAACCCAAAAAGAATATCAAAACTACTGACGAACTTGAACTGGCTATAGAAGATAAACGGGATTCGGCTAAACCTTTGGATATACCAATTGTAAAAAATGAAGAATTGGTAAAGAAAGAAGAATCATTAGATCTTGAAGTTCATGAAGGTGAGGAAGATACTTTCTCCAGTAAGGTAGAAAATTATGACCCAACTTTAGATTTAAGTTCCTACCAATATCCGCACCTTGATTTATTGACAGAGTATTCCAATGCAAATATCGAGGTGACCAAGGAAGAGCTTGAAATGAACAAGGACAAGATTCTGGAAACCCTGATCAACTTTAAAATTGGCATTTCGAGCATCAAGGCTACTATCGGGCCTACAGTAACCTTGTATGAAATAGTGCCCGAAGCCGGGGTGAAAATTTCGAAAATAAAAAACCTGGAAGATGATATTGCTTTAAATCTTGCCGCACTAGGTATTCGTATTATCGCCCCAATCCCGGGTAAAGGTACCATTGGGATAGAAGTACCCAATAAAAACAGGGAAATGGTATCTACCCGTTCGGTTCTCAATTCCGACAAATTCATGAAAAGTGATAAGGAATTGCCGGTGGTATTAGGTAAAACCATATCCAATGAAGTATTTGTAGCTGATCTTGCCAAAATGCCCCACTTGTTGATGGCTGGTGCAACCGGGCAGGGAAAATCAGTGGGTATAAATGTTTTGTTAACTTCATTATTATACAAAAAACACCCGTCACAGATCAAATTTGTGTTGGTTGATCCAAAAAAGGTAGAGTTGACCCTGTACAATACACTGGAAAGGCACTTTTTGGCAAAACTCCCCAACAATGAGGACGCCATTATCACCGACACTAAACAAGTGGTCTACACCTTAAATTCTTTGTGTGTTGAAATGGATACCCGGTACAACCTGTTAAAAGATGGTGGTTGCCGGAATTTGAAAGAATACAACCATAAATTTGTGCATCGCCGGTTGAACCCGGAGAAAGGACACCGCTTTTTACCTTATATCGTGGTAGTGATTGATGAACTATCTGACTTAATGATCACTGCTGGCAAAGAGGTGGAAACACCAATTATCCGATTGGCACAATTGGCTCGGGCTATTGGTATTCACTTGGTAGTGGCTACCCAAAGGCCTTCTGTAAACGTAATTACTGGTATCATTAAAGCAAACTTTCCTGCCAGAATATCGTTTAGGGTGACTTCAAAAGTAGATTCCAGAACCATTCTTGATATGGGCGGTGCCGAACAACTCGTCGGTATGGGTGATATGCTATTGTCACATGGTTCGGAAATCATTCGTTTACAATGCCCGTTTGTTGACACTTCCGAAGTGGAAAAAGTATGTGAATGGATCGGATCTCAAAGGGGTTATGAAACAGCATATCTGCTACCCGAATACATTGGCGATGAAGAAGGTGAGGGATATAAAGATGTGGACTTGTCAGACCGTGATGATTTATTTGACGAGGCTGCACGATTGATTGTAGCCCACCAACAAGGGAGTACTTCACTGATTCAGCGAAAGATGAAACTTGGCTACAACCGTGCTGGAAGGTTGATTGACCAGTTGGAAGCAGCTGGAATTGTAGGGCCTTTCGAAGGAAGTAAAGCCCGTGAAGTTTTAATTCATGACGATTATAGTTTGGAACAGTTATTGAATAGCCTTAATAATAAATAAGAATATCAAAACGATATTAAGTTAAATCTACATACGATATGAGGAAGATAATGGTTCTTTTCGGTTTATTGGGAATTTTTAATTTGGTTCAGGCACAGTATGATCCAAAAGCATTGGAAATTCTTAATGAAATGAGCGAGAAGTATATGAACTTGGGGGCTTTTAAAGCACAATTTAATCACTCTCTTGAAAATGCAACTGAGAACATCAATGAGGAATTCAAAGGGGAAATCGTTGTAAAAGGGGAAAAATTCCGATTAATAATGAGTGATCAGGAGATCTATAATAATGGAAAAACCGTTTGGACGTATCTGCCCGATATCAACGAAGTAAATATCGATAATTATTATCCCGAAGAAGGGGATATGACACCATCCAAGATATATTCTGCTTACAAAAAAGGTTATAAATACTTGTATGTCGAGGAATTAAAAGAAGCTGGCAAAACGACTCAAGTTGTGGATCTGGTACCAGAGAATGCACAAAAAAACCCTATCTATAAAATCAGGCTGAAAATTGACAAAGATTCCAAACATTTGAGAAGTTGGGAATTATTTGACAAATCAGGTAATCACTACATTTATGCCATCACCCAATTTGACCCTAATGTTCAAATTAACGATGCTTATTTTAGTTTTGACGCTACAAAACATAAAGGTGTAGAAATTATTGATTTGCGATAAATAAATGTAAAACTTCTCAAACCGAAAAGCTCTTTTTTGATTCCGGATTTCATTACTAATGAATATTTTTTAACTTTGAGTATATGAAACCGAGCATGACGAGATTCGAAACACACTGGGATGATTATCATAGCGAGGTTCCATCCCGCCAGTGCGGGACAAGTTATGGCCGCTTAGAATATAATTAAAAGCATATGAAATCTCTGGAAGGCGAAAATACAGCGTTACCTGATCAAGACTCACTGGGAATTGTTTTTATTACACTTGGTATTGAAGGCTCTCTACTTGATGAATCCGTTGTAAAACTAAAACAGGAGCTTGATCAAGAACTTGAATATGCTTACGAAGAAGGATTTGATAATTGTAGTATTCGCCGTATCAAAAAGGTTTATTTCAGTAAAATAGATGCTTTATTAGACGCATCAAGCACTGGCCCTCAGTGGTTAAAAAAATATGATCTGGTGAAAATGGTAATTGCTCAGTTGACAGAACTGGAAAATCAGCAATTACAAACTGTGTGTTATACGATCATGCCCAATCATCTGCATTTGGTATTAGAACCTAACAATATTTATGGAAATGATCTGGTGAGTAAATTCGAACAATTCAGAGAAAATTCTGCCCAATTGGCCAATGATCTTCTCAAACATGATCAGAATTTTTGGAACAAAGATTATCACTTGCATTATATACATGACCAGAAAGAGCTGATCAACATTATCAGCTATATACTTGAAAATCCGGTTAAAGCAGGTTTGGTTGATTATTGGCAGGATTGGCCCTGGACATATTGCAATCCTGATTATATTTAAAATAGATATTGATAAGTCTGCGCAAATGAAAAAGGATGAACTGATTGGCCTGATCCGTCAGAAGGAAAGTTATTTATGCATTGGTCTTGATACTGATATCAACAAAATCCCTAAGTTTCTGCATAGGTACAGCGATCCTGTTTTTGAATTTAACCGGCTGATCATAGAAGCCACCTCCGATATATGTGTAGCTTACAAACCCAACATTGCATTTTATGAATCCATGGGAGCCAAAGGGTGGGAAACCCTGAAAAAAACCATGGACATGATACCTCAGGATGTGTTTACCATTGCTGATGCCAAACGTGGCGACATTGGCAATACTTCAGCCCTTTATGCAAGGGCCTTTTTTGATAAGAAATATTCCGGGTTTGATTTTGATGCAGTGACAGTAGCACCTTATATGGGTTCAGATTCTGTGAAGCCATTTCTTAGTTACAAAGAGAAATGGGCTATTATCCTGGCATTGACTTCAAATGAAGGAAGTGCTGATTTTCAAAAGCAAAACCTTTCATCAGGAAAACCTTTGTATCGGGAAGTTTTGGAAACCTGTAGTGGTTGGGCAGATAACGACAGAATCATGTTTGTGGTGGGTGCCACACGTGCAGATCAGTTTGAAGAGGTGAGAAAAGTAGTTCCAGACCATTTTCTGCTTGTGCCCGGTGTAGGTGCCCAGGGAGGGGATTTAAATGAAATTTCTCAAAAGGGATTAAACAATAATTGTGGATTGCTTGTGAATGCTTCCCGAAGTGTGATTTATGCTTCCAATGGCGAGGATTTTGCCGATAAAGCAAGGGGAGAGGCGATCCTATTGCAACAAATCATGGCCTCGTTTCTGAACACTACTGAGTAGTATTTCTTAATATTATTTCACTTATATCTGTGTTCCACAGATAATTAGTCCTGTTATTTGAAAATATTCAGATGATATTGATATTTTTCAATAAAAATCATTATTTTCAATATCTGATTTGACCCATAAAATCCAAAGATATGCAGGAACGGCTTCTACAATTCATCTGGCAATTCCAGTATTTCAATAAAAAAGACCTGACGACAGTACAGGATGAAATTGTCAATATTATTCATCCCGGATATCTGAATACACACGCTGGTCCTGATTTCCTCAATGGTAAAATTGAAATAGGGGGTATCCTCTGGAGTGGGAATGTAGAGATTCACCTTAAATCTTCTGATTGGGAAGCACATCATCACCATTTGGATGATGCATACGAAAATGTGACACTTCATGTGGTTTGGGAACACGATAAGGAAATCTTTCGGAGAGATGGATCTGTAATTCCGGCCATTGAGCTTAAACACCGCACCTTGCCCAGCCTGTTAAGAAAATTCAACGAACTGATCAATAATCCGGATCAATTACCATGCGGTGTGAGATTAAAAGGGGTAAATGACATTGCCATTTTGTCTATGGTAGAGCGAGCATTAATGCAAAGGCTGGAAAACAAAACTGCCTGGATTCATCAGATTTTAACTACTGAAAATGGTGATTGGGAGGAAATCACCTATCAGGCCCTGGCCAGAAACATGGGATTTAAGGTGAATGCCGAATCTTTTATACAATTAGCCAAAAGTCTGCCATATAAAATCATCGCAAAACATGTAGATCAGCCCTATCAAATAGAAGCCCTTTTATTCGGCCAGGCAGGTTTTCTGGAGAATCCCATTGATGAATATGCCATTCTATTAAAGAAGGAATATAAATTCCTAAGTCACAAATACGGACTATCAGAACATAAAATGAGCAGGTTTCAGTGGAAATACCTTAGGATGAGGCCTGGCAATTTCCCAACCATACGAATCGCACAACTCGCAGCGTTGTTGTATCGTCATCAAAATTTGTTTAGTTTGTTCAGGGACTTTTCTGATAAACAACAACTTGAAAAAAAATTAGCTGTAGTGCAAAGCGATTATTGGCAAAAACATTATGATTTCGGTAAACCTGCCAAACGTACCCACAATGGTATCAGTAAAAATGGTGTGGAAAACATTATGATCAATACGGGTGCTGCACTTTTGGTGGCTTATGGCAAATCAATTGATCAACAGGAGTATATTGATAAGGGAATAAGCCTGTTATCTGAAATACCTGCTGAAGAAAACCACATCATTACCATGTGGAAGGGATTGGGAATTAAGGTGAAAAGTGCATTCGACTCCCAGGGATTGATCGAATTGTACAATGGATTTTGTAGTAAGAAACGCTGCATAAACTGTAATATCGGCATGCAACTTTTACAAGCCTGATGGGTTGGATGAACATTATTTTGGGATTGGCAGGTTGTAGCGTATTGATCTGGTATATTTTCCGGGTTTACCAACAGTCCTCTTCATTTAAGCTTCGTCCTTTTTATTTTCCTTTCCTCATTTTAAAATTCCTGGGTGGTGTTGGTCTGGGTGTCATTTACTTCTATTATTATCAGGGAGGTGATACGGTCAACTACCATAAAGATGCACTTTTGATTTCTCAACTCGCTGTAGAAGATATTAATGCCTTTTTTCAGCTCCTGTTTGGAATGGGAGACGGTGTATTGATTGAGCAATTACATTATCATAATGATCCCCGGGCACTATTGATGTCGAAGTTTCTGGGGATTTGTTATTTATTTGCATTTAATAATTACTGGATAGCAAGCATATTTTTCTCATTTTATAGTTTTTTGGGTTTATGGTTTCTGGCAGATGTTCTTTTAAAGAATTTCAATATTCATCAAGTTGCTGTGTCAATTGCATTTTTTGTTTTCCCATCTGTGGTATTTTGGAGTTCTGGAGTACTTAAAGAAAGCCTCCTTGTGGGTAGTATGGGTTTTTTGATTGGCATATTTGTGAGGTTCATTTATGCTGAAAAGTGGAAATTGCTTGACCTGCTTTTTGCTTTTTTATTGATATGGATCATCTGGTTGTTCAAATATTATTATGCCGCTATTTTAATTCCGATTATGATCAGTTTGTTAATAATTCATCGTTTGAAACAGGTATTAATGAAACAGTCCCGATGGTTCAATGGTGTTTTACTTTTGATTTTAGTTTCACTTATCATTTTCGGGGCTACTTTTCTTCATCCCAATTTACACATCAACCGGCTGCTACACGTCTTGGTGGAAAATTATCATATGGTAATCAAAATCTCAAAACCGGGAAATGTCATTAATTTTGATGGTTTACAACCAGAAGTGGTTTCCGTGATCGTTCATTTTCCAAAGGCAATTTTTTCAGGATTGTATCGTCCGTTTATTTGGGAAACGTATTCCTGGTTAGGTTTTTTAACCGGATTGGAAAATACTTTTCTCCTACTATTGTCAGTCTTTTCTATTTCAAAAATAAAAAACATGATGAAGCAACCAGAATATTTATGGATATTGGCAGTTCTTGTTTTTATCCTCATTATGGCAGGCCTTTTATCCATTTCATCCCCCAATTTTGGTTCCTTGTCAAGATACAGGGTTGGATTTATGCCATTTTTCTTGTTGTTGGTCTTAAATCCCTTTATAAGATTCTTGACATCTAATAAAGATTGAGATGTTGTGGGTAAAAAAGCCAAAATCCGGTATCGGGTTATATAAATCAAAAGGAACATCTTATCTTTGCACAAATTTTTATTGAAACTCAATTTTTATGCAAAATCCAGTAATTATTATTGGAGCAGGCGGTATTGGTAAGGCAGCTCTGGATATTTTTAATAGCAATGATGTAGTCGTGTTTGGATTTCTTGACGATAACGCAAAATTGCATGGCGAAGTGATCAATGAAGTGACCGTGTTAGGATCGGCAGACGAAGACAAGTTTTTGAATATTATCGGCAAAACCTGTGAAGCTTTCATCGCAATCGATGAAAATGAATACCGGAAACGCATTGTCAAACTGTTGAATGATGAACGAAAGATGCAACCTATGAATGCCGTGCATAGAAGAGCATATGTATCAGAGAATGCTCATATTGGTTATGGGAATTTCGTCAATTCAGGTGCAACTGTTGGTACCGAAGCGCATCTTGGCAATCATTGCATCATTCATTCCAATGCGGTGATTGATTTTGGTGCTCATTTAGGTGATTATGTCCAGATAGGAGCAGGAAGCATTATTAACTCATCCGTAATTATCGATAATGAAGCATTTGTGGGATCTGGTGTGACCATCGTTTCAGGTGTCAAGATCGGTAAGAAAGCAAGGGTAGGAGCAGGGTCGGTGGTAGTAACAGATGTAGAAGACGGGGAAACTGTTTTTGGCAACCCTGCCAAGAAAATTGACGTATAATCAGCCCGAAATCATTAGTTAAATGAACGAATATTTAATCCTTTTATATTATTGTTATACAAAAATAGAAGATCCTGAAGTTTTCAGAGAGCAACATCATTTGTTCTGCATTGATCTAAATTTGAGGGGGAGGATCATCATTGCCGGTGAGGGTATAAATGGCACGGTTTCAGGTTTACGGGCAGACTGTGAAAAATATATGTCCACCATGAAAGCAGACCCCAGGTTCAGCCATATCGAATTTAAAGTTGATGAGCACAAAGAAAATGGATTTCAGAAGCTTCATGTGCGGGTGAAAGAAGAAATTGTTCATTCAAGCCTAAAACACATCGATCCTAATGTAAAAACCGGCAAACACCTGGAACCTGAGGAATTTAAAATATTGAAGGATAAAGAAGACGTGGTCGTCGTGGATGTGCGTTCGATTTATGAACATCGGGTGGGCAAATTTAAAGGTGCTATTACTCTTGACATTGAGAATTTTCGTGATTTTCCTTCCAAAATAAGTGAACTGGAACAGTATAAAGATAAAAAAGTAATCACCTATTGCACCGGAGGGATTAAATGTGAAAAGGCAAGTGCGTTCCTCTTGGAACAAGGGTTTAAAGATGTTTATCAATTACATGGCGGCATCATTAAATACGGTCTTGAAGCACAGGGTGAAGATTTCGAAGGCAAATGTTATGTGTTCGACAACCGCATTGTGGTAGATGTAAACAAAGTAAATCCCAAAGTAATTTCTACCTGCATCATTTGCAATGAACCCTGCGACCGAATGGTAAATTGCGCCAACCCGGAGTGTAACAAGCATGCACCGATGTGTGAAAGTTGTGGTGTGGTTATGGAAGGAGCATGTTCGGACGATTGCAGGAATCATCCTGCCAAAAGGCCTTACAATGGTGCCGGTTATTATCCCAAACAAATGAATGGTTATAATCCTTCCAAAGGTTGGAAAAGGAAGGCTGCGGATTAATCTAAAGGCAGCAATTGGGCAAATATCGAAGTCAGAAATGCGGCCAACCAACTTTCCATTTCACCTATAGCAAAGACAGGACTTCCCGTAAGTACCAATAATTGATAGTCACACTTAAAGAACACAGCAATTATTGCTAATTGTACCATAATTTGTATTTTTGGGACAAATAAAAAGAACATGGGACAAAATGCACCACATCATCAACTTGAAAAACTCCCACCCCTTAGAGAAAAAGTTTGAATTGACAAAAAAACCCAAATTCAATTAAAAATTTAATTCAAAGACTGTTCCCCTGTCAGGAATAGAACTGGCAGAAATACTTCCTTTATGCAACCGCATGATCTGTCGCGAAAGACTTAATCCTATGCCCGAACCATTTTCTTTGGTGGTATAAAAAGGCATAAATATTTTGTCCATTTCTTCAGAAGGTATCCCCTTACCGTTATCACTGATCGATAGTTTGAATGTACCAGATTTAGTTTGGGTTGAAGCAATGATGATTTTCTTATGATCTGAATGAACGAGTGCATCGGCAGCATTATTCAGAAGATTTATTACTACCTGGGTCAACAACTTTTCATCTCCGGGAAATTCCATATTAGAATAGTTGTTCACCAGTTGTACATTTATATTTTCATTTTCCATTCTGCTTTGAAACAAGAGTAAAATACATTTCAACCAATCATCAATGACGATAGGTTTAAATTCTGGTTTGGGAATTTTGGTCAATTTCCGGTAGTTGTCCACAAAGTGCAATAATCCCTGCGCGCGTTCTTCAATGACCATTAAACCTTGAGTCGTATTTTCAATTTCTTTGTCCGAAATCTTTTTAATCTGCTTTTGATCTTTAATATAAAAACCCAATAAGGTCTTACTTATAGATGTGATGGGCGCAATGGAATTCATGATTTCATGGGTCATTATCCGGATGAGCTTCTGCCAGGTATCCAGTTCATTTTCTTCCATTTCGGGCTTTATATCGTACAGGGAATAGATGCGGTAATGTTTTTGACCGAAATTTAGATTGGCTACTTTTATGGATATCTGCCTGAGTTCAGATTTTTCAATCAGCTTTACAGTTTTTGTATATCCCGGTTTCAGATGAATAAGCGCATCATATAATTCCTCATGTTTTTGTTTTAATCGGTGAAGGTGAGTAAGATAACCTAAACCCATTAAGCGCAGGGCAGCATCGTTTACTATTTCCACATAATCCTGTTGATCTACCGCCATGATCCCCGTAGCAGATCTTTTCATAAATTCCAGAAAGAACTTTTCATTGTGGGCTTGTTTTATCTTTATTTCCGCAATGGATTTATTGATTCGGTTTAGGCTTCTGTGCAAATCCTGAAGGCTTTTATTTTTTACATTTTCAGGAAAGCTTAAGGTGCTGTCTTCGTTTCTGATGGAATCAAAAAAGAATGTGAGTTTTCTATTGACGCTATTGATATAATAAATAAGATTTACTGTACTGAATATAGTAGCAACTATGCCGAATATTGCTAAATCCCATCTCATTTTTGTTATGGCAATAGTTACTATGGCCACAAAAATTGCAAACAAGAGCAACCTCCAAATTACCCCGGCATTTAAATACTTATAATTCATATCTTTTTATCTTATTATAAAGGGTCTGGCGGGTTATTCCGAGTTTTTCTGCTACCAGCGAAAAATTGCCGTTATATTTGTCAAGGGCGTTGATAATCATGTCCTTTTCCATATCCGAAATCGTTTGGACTTCATTGTGCACAGGCTTGATCATTGATTTCAACATAAAATCATCGGCATTGAGCACTTCTGATTCCGAAAGAATGACCGCCTTTTCTATAGTATGTTGCAGTTCCCGCACATTCCCCGGCCAATGGTAGGTGTTCAGTTTGCGAATGGCTTGTGAGCCTAGTCGGAGATCGGTTTTTTTGTATTTGTGCTGATAGATTTTTAAAAAATGGGTGGCCAACAATTCAATATCTTCACCCCGGTCTCTGAGTGGTGGCAATTCAATTTTAATGGTGTTGATACGGTAAAGCAGATCCTGCCTGAACGTGTGTTCTTCTACCATTTTTTCAAGATGGCCATTGGTTGCACTGATCAATCGGATATCTATTGGAACAGGCTTATTGCTACCTACAGGAACGATACACCTGCTTTGCAATGCCACCAATAATTTATGCTGAAGTTGTAAAGGAATGTTCCCAATTTCATCCAGAAATAAAGAACCTTTGTCAGCTATTTGAAACTTGCCAATCCTGTCTTCCCTTGCATCGGTAAAAGCACCTTTTTTATGACCAAACAATTCACTTTCAAACAAATTTTCGTGAATAGCCCCCATATCCACTGTCACCAATAATTCATTGACCCTATCCGAGAGATTGTGAATTTCCCGGGCAATCAGTTCTTTACCTGTGCCATTTTCACCTGTAATCAAAACATTGGCATCAGTTTTGGCAACCTTCTGAATCAGGGTCATAACCTTTTGCATAGCCGGAGAAGAACCAATCAGTACCGGCTTGTCCCTGTTAATTTCCTTCTTTAATAGGAGTTCCCTGCCTTTTAATTCTTCAATCTTCAAATTTGATTTTCTTAATTTGATAGCAGCGTGCAAAGTAGCCACCAGTTTTTCATTGTCCCAGGGTTTAAGAATAAAGTCGGTGGCTCCTCTTTTTAATGCTTTTACTGCCAACTCTACATCGCCATATGCCGTAATCATTACCACTTCCATAGCAGGAACGGCTTTTTTGATTT
>JAEWLI010000137.1 GCA_023393375.1 Bacteroidota bacterium | reverse complement strand
ACTCTATCCTATCCTGATTTTTTGTAGGGGAAATTGCAATGTGCAGAGCGTATGGTTTTTCAGCCTGAAATGATTTTTCTATGATTTGAAATTCACACCTTTTAGTGGTGCTTGTTATCCTGCATTTATAAATTCCGCCAATTCCATCAATCACATGAATGAAATCCCCAGGCTTCAAACGCAATACTTTTAAACCATGTTTTGATTCCTCTTCGCTCAAGAAATGGTGTTGATTTACAATATCTGGTTGATAAAAAAGGTGCATAATTATAATAGGAAATCCAAAGCTAATATTTTAAGGAATCATCACCAAAAAAAAGAAGGGCAGTGTTGATGCCCTTCTTGGAAATTTAAAATATATTAAGCGTTGATTTACAGTGATAATATTAACGGTTTCTTTTATCAATGGTTTCATAATCACGGATGGTAGCACCAATATAAATCTGACGTGGTCGGCCGATTGGTTCTTTCTGTTCACGCATTTCTTTCCATTGTGCAATCCAACCTGGTAACCTTCCGATTGAGAACATCACAGGGAACATGTCAATAGGAATACCAATGGCTTTCATGATCGTACCGGAATAGAAGTCCACATTAGGGTAAAGCTTCTTTTCTACAAAATACTCATCTTTCAATGCAACTTCTTCTAATTTTTTGGCAATATCAAACAATACGTCATCTGTCCCCATTTTGTCTAATATCTGATCAGCACTTTCTTTCAGTATTCTAGCCCTTGGGTCGAAGTTTTTATATACCCTATGGCCAAATCCCATCAAACGGAAAGGATCATCTTTGTCCTTGGCTTTATCGATATATTTTTTGACATTTCCCCCATCTGCTTTTATTTTTTCCAACATTTCTATTACCGACTGATTGGCACCGCCATGTAATGGTCCCCATAAAGCGTTTATGCCGGCTGATACCGAAGCATAAAGATTAGCTTGTGATGACCCGACGATTCTCACGGTAGAGGTTGAACAGTTTTGTTCATGATCTGCATGAAGGATTAATATTTTCTCCAGGGCATCTACTACCACCGGATCTATATGATATTGTTCTACCGGGGTAGCGAACATCATTTTTAAAAAGTTTTCAACATAATCCAATGAATTGTCTGGATAATTTGCTTTTCGTCCCCTTGCATAAGTATAAGACCAGGCAACCATACTTGGGATTTTAGCAAGTAAGCGAGTAATGGTTAATTTTACTTTGTCATCTGAGCGGTAAGGGTCAAGTGATTCGGGGAAATATGCTGTAAGGGAAGTTGCTAAAGATGACAATACGCCCATTGGATGGGCATTGGATGGAAAGCCATCTAATATCTTCTTCTTATCTTCGTGTAATAGTTGATGTTCTTTGATGTTTTCCACAAAAATTTTGTATTCTTCCTGAGTGGGTAATTCTCCAAAAATCAGCAGGTAGGCTACTTCTAAAAATGTGGATTTTTCTGCAAGCTGCTCTATTGGATACCCCCTGTATCTCAGGATCCCTTTTTCCCCATCAAGGAATGTGACAGCACTTTGTGTTGCTCCAGTGTTTTTAAATCCATAATCCAGGGTTATCAGACCACTTTCACTTCTAAGGTTGCCAATATCGATGGCAACTTCCCCTTCAGTCCCTTCAACTATCGGGAGTTTGTATACTTTTCCGTTGTACTTTAATTCAGCAAAATCAGACATTTTATAATAAATTTAAAAGTTAAGCGAAATATTGAGTTAAATATATGTGTATTATTAAAAAATAAGATGGTGTCATTGCTTGCAATTAATGTCCCTTATAACCGCTCAGGTTAATGGATTGTTTCCAAAATGGATTAATATTTCAAAAAATTAAATATGAATATAATTACTATATCCCTGTTGTTTTCTGATGAAGCTGATGGCTGATCAGAATTTGCATTACAATATTAATAATTATTTAGGCTTTATTTTAAATGTTCTTCAAAAAATACTCCCCACCAATTTTAATAAATGTTCGCAATGACATTGATAACGTGCTGACAATCAGTTTGTTAAGGAATAAAACTTAATTAATTAATTTAATTATAAATAATTATTAATTTACATGTCCAGGGCATGTAAAATCATGATAATAAGGTTGTAAAAATTTGCTTTTCAATTTTTATAAAACTCCTTCCAGGCTAAAGCTCCCGCGCCGGAAATGGCTGCGTTAGTTTGTGAAACTCCCGAAGGAAGTAATTTGATTTTGTTTTGGTATACTCTTAATAAATGGGATTCAAGATATTTATGTGTAGGTTGAAAAATAAGATCCCCGGCCGAAGCCAATCCACCAAAAAGAAATATAGCCTCGGGACTTAAATGTGCCACAGTGTCCGCCAATTTATATCCCAGGATTTTACCGGTAATCTCAAATGCCTCCAATGCGATAACATCACCCTTATTGGCAGCAGCTGAAATCATTTTCCCGGTTAAATCATTAAATGATACATTACGAAGCTCACTATCTTCGGTTTTTTGTGCCAGTAATTCAAAAACTGTTCTTCTAATTCCAGTAACAGAGGCATAGGTCTCCAGGCATCCCTTACGGCCGCAACCACACATCCGCCCATTATAATCGTAAGTAACATGCCCGATTTCACCGGCAAAGCCATCATGCCCGTTTACTAATTGACCTCCCGACACAATTCCGCTACCCAAACCAGTACCCAATGTAATTACCACAAAGTCCTTGAGATTTTTAGCATTGCCAAAAATCATTTCTCCAATGGCTGCAGCATTGGCGTCATTGGTAATTACCGTTTTATAACCTGTTATTTTCGAAAATATATCAACAAAAGGGACAATACCTTTCCATTTCAGATTGGGAGCAAATTCAATTGTACCACTGTAGTAATTTCCGTTTGGTGCACCAATTCCAGCACCTATCACTGATAAGGTTTCAGGAATACCGGATCTTAATTCTCTAATTCGTTCATCAAGTGCTGTTATAAATGCTTCCACTTCCGGATAGTCCGTTGTAGCGATAACACCCTCTGCCAGGCTTGCACCAAACTGGTCAACAATTCCGTATTTTGTATAAGTGCCACCTATATCAATTCCGATTACTACTTCTCTCATTTGTTTTTGTTTAATATCAGAAAATCTCGCTTATAATGCAAATCTAAGGCATATTTCTAATTGATGTATCAATGCTTACTTTACATTTATGCTGAATATGAATAAATTAATATGTTTATATTCGTATTTTGTCAGGTTTTTTATAAAATTTGTAATTGCCATTTGATAATATCCTTTTATAGCAATATTTTCTTATGATTTTTCCAACATTTATTTTTTTATAGTGTTTCAAAATTGATTGTACAAGTATTATTTTTAGCAAAACGATCCCAAATTTATCATTCATGAAGAACATCGAAGGAAGAAAAAGAGTAATCATCGAACATGTAACTCCGGAAATAAATTGTGGTGAATATCCTGCAAAACGAGTGGTTGATGAAAAGGTAATAGTCAATGCTAATATATTTGCTGATGGCCATGATGAATTGAAAGCTGTAATATTATTCAGAAAAAGGGGGGAGAAAGAATGGCAGGAGACACCTATGTTTCTGCATTTTAATGATCGGTGGGAAGGTAATTTTAAAGTATCTGAAATGGGTTGGTATGAGTATACCATACAGGGTTGGATAGACCACTTCGGTTCATGGCAAAAAGGCCTTAAATTGAAATATGAAGCCAACCAAAACCTTGAAGTAGAACTACAGATTGGGGCACTTATGATGGTAGAAGCCCGGGAAAGAGCCTCTGCTACACAAAAGAAAAAGCTGGACAAATGGGTGAAATTCATTAATGAGGTAGAGGGCAACTGGGAAGCGGCCGTATCTTTGGTATTAAGTGATGAAGTGGCAACCTGTATCTATGAGTGTACTGATAGAAAAGATGCTTATACTTACGAAAAGGTATTACTGGTAGAGGTAGAAAGGAAAAAAGCCTTATTCAGTAGTTGGTATGAAGTGTTTCCGCGTTCTACAGCTCCTGAACAAGGCAAACATGGCACATTTAAGGATGTAGAAAGAGTAATTCCACTTGTAGCCAACATGGGGTTTGATATACTATATTTCCCACCCATTCACCCAATAGGTCGATCATTTAGAAAAGGAAAAGACAACTCACCTGTGGCTGAACCCGGGGAACCGGGATCACCCTGGGCAATAGGTGCCAAGGAGGGTGGACACAAAGCTATACATCCTGATTTGGGCACGTTGGATGATTTTAAAGCAGTAGTCAGAAAAGCTGCAGAATTTGATATAGAAATAGCACTCGATCTTGCATACCAATGTTCACAAGACCATCCGTATGTAAAAGAACATCCTGAATGGTTTCGTTGGAGGCCGGATGGATCTGTACAGTATGCAGAAAACCCTCCAAAAAAATATCAGGATGTATTGCCTTTCAACTTTGAAAATGATGATTGGCAAAACATGTGGAAAGAATTGAAAAGCGTTGTTGACTATTGGATCGAACAGGGGGTACATATATTTCGGGTTGATAATCCACATACCAAATCGTTCAGATTTTGGGAATGGATGATTAAGGAGATCAAAAATGAACATCCTGATATTATCTTTCTTGCTGAAGCTTTTACCCGGCCACGTATCATGGAGAAATTAGGGAAAGTTGGATTTACCCAATCATACACCTATTTTACCTGGCGCAATAGTCAGTCGGAGTTTAAAGAATACTTGAATGAACTCACACGTACTGAACTTCGGGAATTTTACCGTCCTAATTTCTGGCCAAATACACCAGATATTCTGCCCATCTCCTTACAGTTTAAAAATGAAGCTGCTTTTATTTCCAGGTTAGTATTGGCAGCCACCCTCTCTTCCAATTACGGAATCTATGGGCCGGTATTTGATTTTGGTTTTAACATACCTCATCCACTCAGGGAGGAGTACATCGACAACGAAAAATATGAAATCAAATTCTGGGATTGGGAAAACATGAACAGGTTAAGAGAATTGATGGCCACTGTAAACCGAATCAGAAAAGAAAATCCTGCTCTTCAAACTACCTGGAATATTTATTTTGCCGAATCTCACAATGAACATTTGATTTGTTATGGTAAAGTGGATGATGATAAAAACAACAAGATTATTGTAGCTGTAAATCTCGATTCTACCAGCACGCAAGGATCCTGGGTGAAGATCCCAATCAATGATTTAGGCATTTCCGCAAGTCGTACGTATCAAGTGTTTGATTTGATCACAGGGTCTAGTTATAATTGGAATGGAGAATGGAATTATGTAGAGTTAAATCCATATGTGTTGCCAGTACATATTTTTAGAGTAGAACAATAATAAATTCATAATTTTATTGATGACAATTTTTTATGGTAAAAAAGAAAAAAGAAACCGGAATTGACGATGAACTGCATTGGTACAAAGATGCCATCATTTATGAACTCCACATTAAAGCATTCTATGACAGTAATTCTGATGGTATAGGAGATTTCCAGGGTTTGCTTACCAAGCTGGATTATTTGGAAAATCTGGGTGTTACAGCCATTTGGTTGTTGCCATTCTACCCTTCCCCATTGCGTGATGACGGTTATGATATTGCTGACTATTATAATATAAATACCACTTATGGGGACATCAAATCCTTCAAAAAATTCCTTAATGAAGCACATAAGCGTAATTTAAAAGTAATCACTGAGCTGGTCATCAACCATACATCAGATCAACATCCATGGTTTCAACGGGCAAGGCGTGCTAAGAAAGGATCCGCTTATAGAGATTATTATGTTTGGAGCGATAATCCATCAAAGTATAAAGATGCCAGAATCATATTTAAGGACTTTGAAAAATCAAACTGGACCTGGGATAATATAGCCAACCAATACTACTGGCATCGGTTTTATTCCCACCAACCTGATTTGAATTTTGATAACCCAAAAGTACAACAAGAAATTTTCCGTATTCTTGATTATTGGTTGGATATGGGTGTTGATGGTTTCCGGTTGGATGCTATCCCTTACCTTTTTGAAAGAGAAAATACCAATTGTGAAAACCTTCCGGAAACCCATGATTTCCTAAGAAAACTAAGGAAGCATGTAGATTCTAAATACACAGGTAAACTTTTGCTCGCAGAAGCTAATATGTGGCCAGAAGACTCGGCAGCTTATTTTGGTAACGGAGACGAGTGCCACATGAATTATCATTTTCCTATCATGCCACGGATGTTCATGGCTTTGCGAATGGAAGACCGCTATCCATTGATTGATATTTTCGATCAAACACCTGAAATTCCCAATACTTGCCAATGGGCCATGTTTTTACGGAACCATGATGAACTGACACTCGAAATGGTTACTGATGAAGAGCGGGATTATATGTACAAGGTTTACACAAAAGACCCTAAAGCTAAAATAAATCTTGGTATCAGACATCGTTTGGCACCTTTGCTCGACAACAACCGTAGGAAAATCGAATTGATGAACTATCTATTGTTTTCTCTCCCAGGGACTCCTGTAATTTATTATGGCGACGAAATTGGGATGGGCGACAATTATTATCTTGGCGATCGAGATGGTGTAAGAACCCCCATGCAATGGAGTGCCGATCGTAATGCCGGATTTTCGTCAGCCAATCCCCAAAAACTGTATCTCCCTGTAATACTCGATCCGGAATATCAATACGAGGCAGTAAATGTAGAAACTCAGCAGAAAAACCTTTCTTCGTTATTATGGTGGATGAAAAGGGTGATAGGTATGAGAAAGCAGTACAAAGCTTTCGGTAGGGGAGACATCAGGTTCCTTTCGCCCACCAATGCCAAAGTAGTTGCTTTTTTCAGGAGCTATGAAGATGAAACTATTTTAGTGATTGTGAATCTTTCCAGGTTCAGCCAGGCGGTGGAGTTGGACATGCAAGAATATAAGGATTTTATTCCTGTAGAATTATTTTCAAACAATAAGTTCCCTGTTATCAAAGATGACCCTTATCTCATTACACTAGGTGCCCATGGCTATTATTGGTTTTTATTACAACAGCCTGTTGCATCTTTAGCAGGAATGGAAGATAGTCACGAGGTAAAAATGACAGTAAGTAAATTTGAAGATATTTTCAAGCAGGGCAAAGCGGAGGTACTATCAAATAAGCTGATCAGGGCATATATTAAAAACTGCAGATGGTTTGGTGGTAAAGCCCGGCCTATACAAAATATTAAAATTGCCGAATCTCTTCATTTCTCATATAATAAAGAATCTTTTTCATGGCTGATCCTTGAAGTCACTTACATAGAAGGGTTGCCAGAATTATATCAATTGCCCATTGCATTTGCAGCAGGAGAATTAGACATTCAGCTGAGGGAGGAATTTCCACAGGGAATTATTGCAACCATACAGATAGGGGATATTCAGGGGGTACTCTATGATGCAGTGTATAGTCGCCTATTCAGAGAGGCCATTTTTGAGAATATGCTTAAAAAGCGTAAGATTAAGAATGATCGTGGGGAAATGGCTTTTTATATCAGTAAAGAATTTGAAAAACAATTTAAAGATGATGCCGATAGCAAACAGGAGTTTTTTTCCAAAATTTTAAGTGCTGAACAAAGCAATACATCCATCATATTCAGGAAGAAGTATTTCTTCAAACTTTATAGAAAATTAGACAGGATTATCAATCCAGATCTTGAAATCTCCCGGTTTTTAACAGAAAAAGCATACTATAAAAACACACCATCCTTTTTAGGGGCAATAGAACACCGTTTGCTCAAACATAATCCGATGGTAATAGGGATGATGTTGGATTTGGTGCCTAATCAAGGTGATGCCTGGGATTATACAAGTGATGCGCTAAACAGGTATTTCGAAAAAATTCTTGCTTATCAAAAC
>JAEWLI010000091.1 GCA_023393375.1 Bacteroidota bacterium | reverse complement strand
AACATAACTGAAGGTAAGGTGTATGGACGAGAAGATGCAGAAAAAAAGATCAATGAACGATTAGGCATATGAAAGTCGTTTATACAGAGCAATCGATTACCGGTCTTGAAGAATTATTGTCTTTTCTTATTGAAGAACAAAACATATCTATTGAAAAAGTTGTCATAATAAAAAACCAGCTGATGGATTTGGCTGACAGTCTGGCACTAAACCCTATGAAAGGTCAACGTGAAGAATACTTACAGCATCTTCATCAAGATCACCGAAGGTTGATTAATGACTATATAAAGATTATTTACAAAGTAGAGGACAATACAATTTTCATAACTGATTTTTTTGATTCCCGTCGAGATCCATCAAAGATGAAAGGATAGCTCTGACAAAATATCCATGGTTAAAGGCCACCTTATATAATCCTTCTACAATTCAATAAGTGATGAAGACACTCCCATCACTACTAAGCCCATAATCAAGATAAATAACTCCCCTTGGTGCGCATTTACATACAAATCCGCCACTAGGGGGAATGGACAGCCGATAACAACCGCTGAACCGGACTGGACAGGAAAGATTAGAATCCGCGCTAGCAAAGACCTGGCGGAAAAATTTCCCGACCACGCCCTGAGAAAGATAGTAGACGAGGTATCATTACCCGCTCTTAAAGACAAAGGCTTTTATGGTACCATGAAATTTGTGCAGACTTTGCGCAAAACGGAGGAAGCCCTTGTAAAATTGTATAAGAATGGTCCCGACGATGAATCAGATCAAGACCTGCCTTTGGTTACATTCATCCCATCACAAAACCAATCGTATGGATTTGATGCAAAAGATGCTCAAAGCTACACCAATGACTATGAACATGGGAATATACTTTCTGAAGTGTACCTTGCGCCCTGGAAGGCTGTTGCGGTGGGGCAAACAGACCCAGTGGCAGTAAAGCTTTCGATGCCGGGCGAGGATAATACAGAGGTTGCGGGTGAATGGTATGATAAGATTGTATTTAAGAAAATGGCAGCTACACAGGCAGCCGTTGCCGGGCCGGAAGAACGAACCATCCGGGTGAACGGCTTGCTACATCAGCAGGCTGAACCATTGGAAGCCTATTATCAATATTCCGATGGTTCGGGCGAGTTAGTTGGCAAGCTTAATGTGGTAGCTTATGACCGCATACAGAAAAAGCTGATTATCGTACCCGTAAACGGCTATCGCTGTCCTTACCCCGCTGCTACCATCCAACAAGAACTGAATAATATATTCGGGCAGGCGGCGGTAAACTGGCAAGTGACCATAGATCCCGATCTGCCGGTTGAATCCATCCGCAACAAAAAGTTTGAAGACGGTGGTACAGGGCTGCTCTCTAAGTATACCGGCCACATGAAAGAGGTGTTCAGGGTATATGAAAACAAAAGGGCAAAAATCGACAAGGAGACCATGTACATCTTTTTGGTGGGCAATGCCGAGAACACCCGCAAAGAAGGCTTTATGCCCCCAAAGAAAAACTGTGGCTTCTTGTTTATAGACCAGTTGGCCGTATCTGATAACTTTCACAAGGTGCTGGCGCACGAACTGGGCCACGGTGCTTTCCACCTGAAGCACCCCTGGTCGGAAAAATATATCCCGGAAGGATCACAGCAGTACAATAACCTGATGGACTACACCCGCAATGGCACAAGGCTGCACAAATACCAGTGGGACCTGTTGCACAATCCTGCACCGATGTTGGGGTTGTTTCAGGGGGAAGATGAGGGGGCGTATGCGGGTGTAAATCCATTATTGATTTTAAAATCTTCTGCTGAAGGCACCGTTATAACAGAACAAGTTGGTAATACCCTTTCGGAAATACTAAAATATTCCCGGGTTATCACCCAAAAAGAGTTGTTGGTTCAAAGGTTGCTCACTATTGGCAAGTTCACATCAGCCTCTGCAGTTTTTGTTGCTTGTATGCTGTATTCTCCCGACTTGGGTCATGGCAAACCATATGAAATACACCAAGATTTCAGAAAGAAAATCAATGATTATCAGGCATTGGTAGATGTACCTTCACTTCAACTAAAGTATCTTAATTGTGAACTCGACGAACGTGAATTCCAAAAACTAAATACCAATGAGTTTCTTAATATCGCTCATGACCATGCTGTATATGAAGCTTCTTATAAACTAAATAATGACAAAAGTTCATATGTGGCATTACAAGAAATAGATATTGTACCCATTTCTCTAACAAATCATATAAACCTTCAAAAAGCAAATGCTGTTGGTGATTTATTTGGAGGGCATATCAACAAGTATTATATCAAGAGAAAGCTTAACTATAACAGTGAGATAACACAAATAAACCATGCAAATTATACAACGTTTGTACAGAAACAACTCGATAGAATACCATCGCAGCAGCTAACCAGTACTCAGGCATTCGACCTTGTGCGCCAGTTGATGTGCCAGTTGAGAAAAAAATTGGACAATTTGGGGCCAAAAAACATTGGTGGGGAACAAAACTATTATCAGGAACGACCATTTAAGGATGGCCTGTATGAAGATTTTAACATTGATGAGGAAATCCTCATATACACACCTGACGATCTGGCAGAATTGAGGAGACTGGAGTATCTTTACTACAACGACAGGGAATCGTTGTCGGAAGAAGAGCTGAACCATTATTTTTGGTTGAAATGTTCTATAGAAGGCGACTGCTTCTTTTTTGACCCGGCAAAATATGAAAAACACCATATTATTCCGCAGGAGAAAAGGATAAAAGAACATTTAATCGTTCAATATGCTTTGTTATGTGATAATAAATTTTTATTCAATGGAGAGGATAATTTAATTTCTTTAGAAAAATACAATAAAGAAACAGATCAAGGAAGGCATGGAAGCCATCCTAAATATAATGATTGGGTATTTAAATTACTTGAAGATGCTTTAAGAGATTTTAGAGACAAGTATAATAGAGCACCATCTCCTTGTGAAGCAAAAGATGAATTAATGGGAATTAAAGATTATTTGTATGACATTATAACTAATAAAGATAAATATTTAAGAATTAATAAAATTGGCGAAAAGTATCTTAGCTTATGAAATATTTCTATTTAAACACCTTTAATGAAAAAGATGAATATAAAAGTAGCATTCAAATCTATTCAAAATCACCAAGTGATGATCCGATGGACGATAAAGGTATATATGGTTTTAGTAGGATAGATTTTCCTGAAATACCAGAAATTAAATATTTATTATTAGATAAAAATGCTGATTTACTAGACATTATTAATGCCCCAATGCTTACTTTCACAGGTTTATTAATGAACAATAGAACTCAGAAAATATTTATGTCATATATGCTTCCATCTCATAAATATTATCCAGCATATATTAAAGATTATAAAGCTAATATTTTTGAATATGTGTGGCTTCAAACTAGTTCTGAGAGGAATTATGATAATTTCATGGATTATAAGAAATCTCAATTTTATTGGAAAAAGGATTATGGTAATATTGAAAGAGAAGACATTGAAATAAACTCACTGCAAGACCTAGAAGATTTCAAGATAAAACTAAAGAAAGGTCAAGGAATAAGAGTAAAAATAGTAGTATTAAAAACGGATTTTTTGAATTTAAATATCGATCTTTTTAAAATTGCCAGATTAAGTAATGATTGGATCATCAGCGAAAGATTGAAAATTGCCCTGGAAGAAAATGAAATAACAGGGATTTCTTTTAAAGAGGTTGGTAACTTAATTGTAGATTCATAAATAATCACCTGGCAGAACTTAGGAGACTGGACTATCTTTACAACAACGACAGGGACTGACCGTTATTTTTGGCTGAAATGTTATATAGAAGGCGACTGCTTCTTTTTTGACCCGGCTAAATATGAAAAACACCACATTATCCCCCTGGCGCGCATTTGCAATGCGTGCCTTGCTAAATAGACCCCCAATGATTAAATTGCCGTAAAAACCACATGTCAGAAAAATACAAAGTTGGAGAAGGCCATATCCCGCACTTTATTACCTGTACAGTTGTAAATTGGATAGATGTATTTACAAGAAGGGAGTATAAAGATATTGTTGTAGATTCCCTTAAATATTGTTGCGGTCACAAAGGGATGCGGCTTCACGCCTTTTGTATCATGTCCAACCATATTCATCTGATCGTGAGTTCTTTGGATCAAAAGCTAAACGAAATAATACGAGATTTCAAAAAATTTACTTCCAAGGAAATAGTGGCATATTTGCAAAAAGAACAGGAAAGCAGAAAGGATTGGATACTTCCCATGCTCAAAGAAGCAGCCGATAGAACAAAAAGGGGCAAAATATTTAGGCTATGGCAAGATGGTTTTCATCCCATTGAACTGAATACCCCATCTCTACAAGATCAAAAATTGGAATATGTACATGACAATCCTGTGAAAGCCGGAATAGTGTGGTTGCCCGAGGAATATGTATATAGTAGTGCCTCAAATTATGCGGGAAGAGATTCAGTAATAGATATTTATGTTTATGCTATTCAATAGGCAGGGAAGCAACTGATTGGTTTGATGGTTGGCACGCATTGCAAATGCGCGCCAGGGGAAAAAGCTTTGTGGTAGTATATCGATTTTTGCAACTAAACTTAAATGTGGAATAAGTTCAATTGGTTTTGGAAATGTTTTATTACAAGATGGTTTTTGTGATGTAGAATTAGATTTAATCCTCCCCCTGGTTCGTGTCCGCACGAAACAGCCATTTAAAGCCCTTGGCAATGCGTGCCCTTTCTAATTTCGCACTTAACAACTAAATTACAGAAAAAACCGTCTTTTCCGGGAAATATAAAATTGCCGAAAGGCCATATCCCGCACTTTTTTACCTGTAAAGTTGTGAACTGGATAGATGTTTTGTTGGTAGGGCACTGGTGTACAAGGATATCATTGTAGATTCCGATTATATTTACTTGATCATGAGTCAGGGGT
>JAEWLI010000018.1 GCA_023393375.1 Bacteroidota bacterium | reverse complement strand
TTTTACCCAATCTAAGTACAAAACCCGGGAGATTCCCTGTCTGCACAGGGATGACGTCAAAGTCGGGACCTAGATACCTTCCTTTTCACAAAAAAATAAAATACACTTTGTGGAGTATACGACATTTTGAGAACATACTGACCAAAAACCCTAATAATTGGTCAGTACGATGGCCAATTATTAGTTTCTGAATATGTTTACACTTACAAAATATACTGACTTAAATCCCTGTTCTTGATCAGCGATGATAACTTTTCCCTAACCAATTCACTCGTGATTAATATTTTGGCATTAGCACCGATTTTATCTGGGACATCAAAAAGAAAATCATTTAGTAAATGGCTCATGACTGTCTGCAACCTTCTGGCACCAATATTTTCCATTTCTGTATTGATTTGAAATGCCGTATCGGCAATTTCGTCAAGTGCGTCCTCATTATATTTTAGTTCTACACCCTCAGATTCGAACAAGGCGATATATTGTTTGGTGAGTGCATTTTTGGGTTCTTTCAATATCTGACAGAAATCTTCTTTACTCAAGCTGCTCAATTCCACTCGTATCGGGAACCTGCCTTGAAGTTCGGGTATCAGATCTGAAGGTTTGGCCACATGAAATGCCCCGGCTGCAATAAAAAGAATATGATCGGTATTGATAATGCCGTACTTCGTATTAACAGTCGATCCTTCTACAATGGGCAATAAATCCCGTTGCACACCCTCGCGGCTAACATCTGGACCGCCTCCTCCTTTGTTGGCACCACTGGCAATTTTATCAATTTCATCTATAAATATGATCCCAGTATTTTCGGCTTTTTGTATGGCTTCTTCCTTTACTTCATCCATATCAATCAACTTGGCAGCTTCTTCTTCCATCAGGATCTTTCGGGCTTCTGCGATAGTTACTTTTCTCTTTTTACTTTTTTTGGGCATCATGTTGTTGAGCATGTCCTGCAAATTGATCATAGAGGCTTCATCAATCATGCCGCCACCTATCATGCCAATACCCGAATTGGAGTTTGCTTTGATGTTGATTTCGATCTTTCGATCTTCCATTTCTCCATTTCTGATTTTATCGCGGAATCTTTCCCTGGTACGTTCATTCAATTCAGCTTCGTTGTCTGGCATTTCATCAGATGTTTGCTGGGTAGAATATTGTCCCGGTCTTGATACTGCCGCTTTAATTGGGGGAATGAGCGCATCTAAAATTATATCTTCTACTATTTGAGCAGCTTTTTCCTTTACCTCTTCTTTTTTTCTGTTCTTTACCAGATTGACAGATTGTTCCACCAGGTCTCTCACCATACTTTCCACATCTCTGCCCACATAACCCACTTCAGTAAATTTAGAAGCTTCTACTTTGGTGAAGGGTGCATCTGCGATTTTGGCGAGCCTTCTAGCTATTTCCGTTTTTCCTACACCTGTTGGCCCGATCATTAAAATATTGTTAGGTACAATATCACCTTGTATTTCTGATCGTACATTCATGCGCCGCCACCTGTTTCGCAATGCAATGGCTACATTCTTTTTGGCGTCTGTTTGTCCGATGATATATTTATTAAGCTCATCAACAATTTGCTGAGGAGTGAGATTTTTGTTGTCGCTATTCATTATGATTATTATTTTTCTTGACTAAAAATGAATTTAGATTACTTTGTATTGAGAAAAAATTTCTTCCCCCGCTGGTATGATAGGTTGCCCTGCTAAAGGCGAACTCAAACATTTTTATTTTTACCATGAAACCATAAGAAAATCCTGATCCTTTGGAACCACTTGTAATCCTTAGCTCCTGATTGACCATATGGTTGTATCCTGCCCTTAAATTAAAATTTTTACTGATAAGTACTTCAGTTCCTAAAACGAGATGTCCCAACACTTTATCAACAACTCCCGGACGGTCAAAATTGTTGATGCCTGGATTGGGGTCATCATACAAAATATTGGGACGGCTCAAATGATGTGCAGTAAGCGTAAACCGAAAAGGCATATGTTCCGGTTTAATAGTCATGCCCAATTGTACATCAAATGGTAAATTTTTATCACTTTCTTCGGTATAGTTGCTGATCAGAAAACCAAAATTTTTCAAAACTAACCCTACTGTCAATTGTTGTTCGGGATGAATAAACACACCACCGATATCCAGTAGGATGGCATGAGCTGTATATCTTTCGATGGATGAATTGGCATATTTTAAATTCGCCCCTAACTGGAAATTGCCCGATTGATGGCTTCTACCCACCACCACATAATATTCCTGAGCATTAAATTCACCCAAATCCATCCCTGTATCATCTGTTCTGGAAAAATCACCTAAATCGAGGTACTGTAAACCAATAACCCACGTACCATACTTCTCGAAATCCCGGGCATAAGCAACACTACTTAATGATATTCCCGCATGATAGGAGAGGTAGTTGAAAGCAGCATGGTTATGCCAATCATCAGATATTAAAGCCGGATTCGAAAATATCATATTGATATCCTGCACGTTTGCCGATACATTATAACCTCCAGTTGCCCCTAATCTGGCATTAGATGGGAGGTTCATAAAATCAAAACTACTTCTGCCTCCTCCCTGGCCAAATGATAAAAAGGTGCCACCCATAAGCACACTTAATAACAATAAACTATGAAGTTTGCTTGGTCTCAAATTTTATAGGATTTTTAACTTTTTCCTTGAGCAGGGCTATATCCAACACTTCATCCACATGGTCTACCAGATGAATAACAAGATCCTTGGTATATTCTGGTTTTATTTCTTCTATGTCTTTTTTATTTTTTCTGCACAGGATAATTTCCTTTATTCCTGATCTTTTTGCTGCAAGAATTTTTTCCTGAATTCCACCCACAGGAAGTACTTTTCCCCTCAATGTTATCTCACCTGTCATAGCCACCCTGTTTTTCACTTTTCTTTGGGTATATACAGATGCCAGGGAAGTTAACATGGTAATCCCTGCCGAAGGTCCGTCTTTTGGAACCGCTCCGGCTGGCACGTGAACATGCAAATCATAATTCTCAAACACAGAATAATGGATGTTCAGTTTATCCGCATTAGATTTTAAATAGGAGAGGGCCGCCATGGCCGATTCTTTCATTACATCGCCCAATTGCCCGGATAGTGTCAATTTCCCTTTCCCTCTGTTCAGGCTGGATTCAATAAACAGTATTTCTCCACCAGCTTGTGTCCAGGCAAGGCCTGTAACCACACCGGGTATTTTATTATCGTTATAAAGTTCCTTGTCAAATTCTTCCGCCCCCAATATCCGGATCACTTCATCTGGTGTGATGGATTTATTATATTCTTTTTCCATGGCCACCATTTTGGCCACATTCCGGATTACAGCTCCCAGTTTACGTTCAAGGTTTCGTACACCTGACTCCCGGGTATAACTTTCAATAACTTTTACGATGGCATTTCTGGTAAATGTAATTTGATTTCCTGCCAAACCATTTTCTTTACGTTGTTTGGGGATTAAATGCCTTTTAGCTATTTCTACTTTCTCTTCAAGATTATAACCGTTTATTTCAATGATTTCCATTCGGTCACGAAGAGCAGGCTGAATAGATTCCAAAGAGTTGGCAGTAGCAATAAACAATACTTTCGACAGGTCATATTCTACCTCAAGGTAATTGTCCATAAAAGAATTGTTTTGTTCAGGATCCAAAACTTCCAGTAGCGCAGAAGAAGGATCTCCCCGGAAATCTGAATTTACCTTATCTATTTCATCCAGAACAAATACAGGGTTGGCTGATTTTACTTTTTTGATATTTTGAATGATTTTGCCTGGCATCGCACCCACATAGGTTTTTCGGTGACCACGGATTTCAGCCTCGTCATGCACGCCACCAAGCGACATCCTGACATATTTGCGGTTCAATGCTTTGGCAATTGACTTGCCCAGCGATGTTTTACCCACACCAGGAGGGCCATACAAACATAAAATAGGACCTTTCATATCCTGTTTCAGTTTCAATACGGCAAGATATTCAAGTATCCTGTCTTTTACTTTTTCAAGACCATAATGATCCCTGTCAAGTACTTTTTGTGCTTTATTCAGGTCAAAACTGTCCTTGGTAAAATCATGCCAGGGCAGATCGATCATGAATTCAACATAATTCATAGCTACCGGATATTCCGCAGCCATAGGATTGATACGGGCAATTTTATCCAGTTCTTTATTAAAATGTTGGGCAACTTCCTTTGGCCACTTCTTTTTATCCCCTTTCAATTTCAGTTGATGCAATTCCTGATCCTGACCTTCGAATCCCAGTTCATCCTGCAATACCTTAATTTGTTGCCGCAGATAATAATCCCTTTGTTGCTGGTCGATATCGGAATGGACTTTCTTTTGAATTTCCTGTTTCAGCTCCAACATCTGAATGTCCCGCATCATGTATTCCAGTAATAGGGTAGCCCTTTTCAAACCATCGTTGATCTCCAGTAATTTTTGTTTTTCCTTTACCTCTGCATTAATATTCGATGAAAGAAAATGGGTAAGGAAAATAGGGCTGTCTATATTGTCAAGGGCCATCTGAGCCTCTGGTGGTATCTCAGGATTCAGTTTTAAGATTTTTATGGCAGAGTCTTTTAAGGACTTTATGACAGGTTGTATATCCTTATTGCTTTTTTCGGGAAATTTTTCATGAAGATAGGCCACTTTTGCAGTAAGATATGGATCTTCCTGTACCAGACTTTCAATTTTAAAACGTTTCTTTCCCTGTATGATGATAGTAGTATTGCCATCTGGCAAGACTAACATTTTAATGATTTTTGCCAATGTCCCGATTTGAAATACATCCTCAATATCAGGATCCTCCACTTTGTCATTATGTTGGGCTACTACGCCGATAATGCGGTTTCCTTTGTAGGCTTTTTTAACCAGTCTTATGGATTTACTTCTCCCTACCGTTATGGGAATTACCACTCCCGGAAATAAAACAGTATTTTTTATGGGCAGAATAGGCAACAATTCCGGCATTTCTTCCGGTTTAAGTTCTTCCTCGTCTTCTGGGGTTATCAATTGTATCAGTTCGCCACCTTCATCATCTTCTTTAGCTGTTATTATCAAAGAGCTGAATGCTTTTAAATCTTTATTATCCTTCATAAAATATTACCCCTCCTGGTGAAACAATGCCAATTTGGCATGCAATCGCCAAAATTACGACTTTTTTCAATTAAACCTCAATATACGCAATACAAATGCCAAAAAACCTGTTCTTGGAAATTCATGGACAAAAATCTAATGAATGGAGAACAGATCTATATCCATTTCTAAAAAAGTTTAAGAAAGTAATAATTTGTAAACTATCTTATTGGATAGAAGTAGTTGAACTAAACTTTATTGAAGATAGCTAAACATTTCTACTTTTGGATTATTTATGAGCTTCTTCCAAATGTTTCTTTATCTCCTTTTCTGATGGCATTTCCAATTGGTTGAGTTTATAAAATCCTTTAGGGTCTTCTTTCAGAAAGTTGATCATTTGAGGCAAGGTACCCATCAGAGTATTTTTAGGTTCCCAATTTAGTATTCTTTTGGCTTTTGAAATATCCAGGGCATAATTATCAGCGGCGATTTCCATCATCCACGGTTTGATGAATTCATCGCTTACCAGGTTTTGAAGCCATGAACCTGCCATGGCCAATTCTTTTGGCATTTCAATGGTTTTCCATTCTTGGCCGTAAATGAGTCTTCCAATTTCATCCTGCAATTCTTCGTAAGTGGGAGAGGTCCCGTCAGAGATATTCACTACTTCTGTGTTAGAAAAATTTTCCCGGAGGTCCACAGCTTTCTCAAATGCATCAATGAGGTCATCAATATGAATAAATGCATTTCCAGTAAGTAAATCACCCCCATAAAAGTGGCTCGTAAATTTCTTTTCGAAAATACGCTGTATCTGATGTGAGATAGGAATAGAGTGGCACATGTCGTTGTATGCACCTGCAATTCTCATGATAAAAGCTTTTGCTTTACCTTTCTGAGCCATTACTGTTTTTTCTGTATCAATTTTCGATTGAGGGTACTCCCATTTAGCAAATACGGGGTCGTTTTCTTTAATTTTTTTGCCATGTTCTACCGGCTGATATAAGAGATGTGTACTCGAGAAAATGATTTGTTCTGTTTCCATTTGGTTATTCAGCTCTTTTAGCAAATTACTGGTGCCTTGCCTAGTGATTTTGTCATACATGGGACTTTCTTTTGAACTAAAATCATAATATGCCGCTAGATGAATGACTGAAGCTACTTTATTGCAATATAGATAGTAAATCCTCTCCAGAGCCGTGGAAATACTACCTGGGTCTGTGATGTCAAATCCAACAAATTCCACTTTTTTAAGGGGTTCTGTAGATGCTTTTACATCCAGGCCTACTACCTGATATCGGTCCTGAAGCCGTTTACCAATAGCTGTTCCAAGCAATCCGCTGCTTCCGGTAATGATTACGGTGGGTTTATTTATATTTTCCATAATATTCTGTTTTTAATTAATCAAAGTTGACAATACACATAAATTTTTAACCGCTTATACCCAATCAATGTTATCATTCAAAATCTTAAACAGCTTCAATCCATCCCTAACCATTTCAAACTTTTAAACCTATTCAAACCATTTCAAACCATTTCAAACTCTTCAACATCCATTTCAAACTCTTTTAACATTTAACCCATTTGTTGATAACTTTGCAGTTTGCTAATCTGATTTGATGTTTGATCTTATTGTTTCTTTATCCATCTCTGATGCTGTTCTGATTGTTATCACAGCAATACTGGTTGGCATGGGTAAAACCGGCCTTCAGGGCTCAGGATTAGTGGTTGTTCCATTGTTGGCAGTGGTTTATGGAGGTCGTAATTCGTCAGGGCTTTTATTGCCAATGCTGGTCATCGCGGATTTATTTGCAGTTTATTATTACAATAGGCATGCTGTGTGGAAATACATTTGGCGGCTGGTGCCATCTACCATTCTGGGGATTTTCATAGGTATTTACGTGGGAGAAGTGATTGATGACGATACCTTCAAAGTAATCATGGCAGTGATTGTTTTGTTGAGCCTGGGTATTATGATTTGGAGAGAGTCAAATCATTCTAAACATGAAATTCCAGAAAGCTGGTGGTTTGCTGGATTATTAGGGCTTGCTGGTGGATTTGCAACCATGATTGGAAATGCAGCTGGTCCGGTGATGGCGGTTTATTTTCTGTCGATGCGGCTCCCGAAAAATATTTACATTGGTACAGGTGCCTGGTTCTTTTTATTGATGAATTTGTTCAAAGTCCCTTTTCATGTCTTTGTATGGAAATCTATTAGCATTCAGACTTTTTCACTAAATCTGATTATGATCCCGTTTATTTTATTGGGAGCATATATTGGAATCATTGTCGTGAAAAAAATCCCGGAAAAGCCTTATAGAATTTTTATTATTGTAGTTACGGCGATTGTGGCTATCAGACTATTCTTTTAAGGAGTATCGTTTTGAGTAATTGAATTTAATGGAAATAGCAATTTTGATATAAACATTTGAGTTTTAAGATTAAGCAACAATTATTGATATGGCAAAATATATTATCCTGGTAGTATTTTTCAATTTTTTTACTTCCACCTTGATGGCTCAATTAAGCACTTCCTCCAAAAAAGCGCAACGTCTGTATGAGGAGTCAGGCTTATTGATCCGCCAACGCCAATTCCCTGAAGCCATTGAAGCTTTGAATCAGGCATTAAATAAGGACAAGGAATTTTATGAAGCACATTTAAGATTGTCATCTTGCCATAAAACTTTGCTGAATTTTCAACAAGCAGAATATCATTTGGAACAAGCCATTGAAATTGGTGGGGATAAAATCAGAACTGGTCATTATGTGGAATTGGGTGAAATAAAATTTCAACAAGGTGAATATAGTAAATCCATTCAATTACTGGAAATGGCAAAAGAAAAACGAGATCTTAATCACGATCAGTTATTGAAAGCTGAATGGGTAATGGAAAATGCCAAATTTGCGCAAGAAAAAATGAAAACTCCGTTTTCATTTGATCCCAAGCCCGTGAGTCCGGTGATCAATCAGTTTGCCCTTCAATATTTCCCCACGCTAACTGCAGATGGCAATACCATGATATTTACCAGGCGGGAAAGAGCTGAAGTACAGTTTGATGAAGATATATTTATTAGTGAAAGAAATGAAAGCGGGGAATGGGGTCAACCGAAATCTATTTCCCAACACATTAATACACCATATAATGAAGGCACAAGTACAATATCAGCTGATGGAAGAATGTTGATATTCACCTCCTGTCAAGGGAGAAACAATATAGGAAGCTGTGATTTATATGTGTCGTACAAAACTGGTGATGATTGGAGTGAGCCTGAAAATTTGGGGCATGCCGTGAATTCACCTGCATGGGAATCACAACCTACACTCTCAGCCGATGGCAGCACATTGTATTTTATTTCTGACAGGAGGGGTGGTCATGGCAAAAGGGATATTTGGGTATCCTATCAGGCGGATGGAAAATGGACAAATGCGGTGAATATGGGACCAATAATAAATACATCCGAAGACGAGGTATCCCCATTTATACATGTCAACGGTCAAGTACTTTATTTTGCCTCCAAAGGTCATTTAGGATTTGGAGGATTCGATTTATATTATAGTGAATTGAAAAACAACGAATGGCAGAAACCTGTAAACATTGGTTATCCGATCAATACACATGAAGATCAGGTTTCTCTTATTATTACTACTGATGGTAAAAATGGATATTATGCATTGGATGAGCGACAGGGTGGCTTATTGGCATCCAGCAAAATTTATTCGTTTGAGGTGCCGGAAGAAATTCAAGTGTCAGTAAAAAGTGGCTATGTTGCGGGTACGGTATTTGATGCTGTTACCGGACAACCGTTGAAAGCTATGGTGGAGTTATTTGATTTAGCCACCGAAAAGATGGTTTCTACAATCAGTTCAGATGCCATCAATGGCAGGTACATGATGGTGCTGAATGAGGGTTCTGATTATGCAGTGTATGTTGACAAAGAAAATTATCTTTTTAAAAGCCTTACTTTCCAATACTCTGGAGGCGAAAAGGTCGAACCTGTTTCTCTTGACATCCCTTTGGAACCTGTTTCAAAAGGCAAGGTGGCTGTATTAAATAACATCTTTTTTGAACACGACCAGGCAGATCTACATCAAAAGTCTATTGTAGAGCTGAACAAGACCATCAGATTTTTAAAAACCAATCCGGAAGTTCGAATTGAGATTTCCGGACATACCGATAATACAGGTGAAAAACATTACAATCACCAGTTATCATTAAGGCGGGCCAGGTCAGTTTATGATTATCTGATCACTAATGGTGTGACAGCAAGTCGATTGGAATACAAAGGATATGGTCAAGAGTCGCCAATTGCCCCAAACGATACAGATGATAACAAAAGCCTCAATCGCCGCATAGAATTTAAAATATTATAAGGCATAGGTAAGTATTTCATTATATAATAACTGATTTTGGTTGATAAAAGCCCTCATAACTTGGTATAATTTTATTCTTGATTATTAGAAATGTTCAATTTAATGTTAACGGTAACAATAAATTTATGCAGATTAAGAATAACAGTCAATTGATTCTAATCTACGTAAAACATTGTAATTGCATAAGAAAAATTAGCTAATATATCTCGGATTGGCGAATTTTATTATATAATGACTGCTTTTTTTAACCATAAAATTTATTAAATTCATTTTTTAAAAAAAATATTTTCATAGTAAATATTAAAGGTAATATTTCCGTTGTTTTCAAAAAAACTACGATTTTGTGTCGATTTTTCAAAAAATTAAATTTAAAATCAATTAATTTGCCAAATTATTCTTAGTAAAAGAACCGAATTGGTATATATTTTTGTTTGTTGGTGTCAAAAAAAAATAAATTTGCTTTTTTATATTTTAAAATAGCTGTATGTTTGATCCGTAAAGAAAGTCTTACTTTATTATTAATTATGTAATTTAAAAATAATTCTATGAAGAAAGCATTACTATTAGTAGGCATGTTGTGCCTTTCGCTCCTGATGGGGGTAGCATGGGCGCAACAAAGGACGGTTACAGGAAAGGTAACCAGTGTGGAAAACGGTGAACCACTACCGGGTGTAAACGTGGTAGTAAAAGGCACAACTGTAGGTGCTGTAACAAATCTTGATGGTGAGTACTTGCTCAATGTGCCAAGCGAGGGAACTACTCTGGTTTACTCATTTATTGGTTTAGAGACCCGAGAAGTAGAAATCGGAAACCAATCAGTCATTAACCTCGCAATGTCATCCGATGTGACGCAACTTGGTGAAGTGGTTGTGGTTGGATACTCTACCACAACAAGAGAAGCATTTACGGGCTCAGCAAAAGTAGTAGACGCAGGCCGCATTGAAAGCAAGAATGTATCCAATGTTTCTCAAGCTTTGGCAGGTGAAGTTTCTGGTGTTCGGGTTATTAACACAAGTGGACAACCAGGCACTGTTGCAACTATCAGAATTAGAGGTATTGGTTCTGTCAATGGAAATCGTGACCCTCTTTATGTGGTTGATGG
>JAEWLI010000019.1 GCA_023393375.1 Bacteroidota bacterium | reverse complement strand
CATCCCCTCAGATCGTATGATAAATAGACGACTCCAAACTGTAGGCATATATCAAAGGAATATTCTGCAAGGGCCTGTATGCGTGATTCTCTTTTGCGATCCTGTTTGATGACCCAGTTAACACTTTTATTATCGTCAAAGGACTTGGTGATGATTTCAGTGACGATTGGTTTATGGTTAATGCTGGCTTGTACCATAATTAATTTGCAATAACACTAAAATTGTAAATTTTAAGAATTGTATAACAATAAAATATAGAATAATGTTTTGAAACCATTTACGAGTAATTGTAATAGTAAAACTACTATTAAATGGAAGTGCTGAGATCAAAGACAGGAGAAATATATAAAGTAAAGTCGGATACATTTTTGGAATTCCATTGTGTTTTAATGGTTTTTGTTTATTTTTATAAGGTATTTTAGAAATTCTCTTACCTTCCCAATGACCGATGATCAATTTATAGATGGTATTAAAATAGGAGATCGAAAGGTAGAATCCGTTTTCTATAAGCTCCATTACCATATGGTAAAAAGCATAGTGCAGCAAAACAGTGGTACTTCTGATGATGCCAAGGATATCTATCAAGAATCAATATTAGCCGTTTTTTACAAAATACGAAGAGGCGAACTCGACCACCGATCCGCTTCTTTAAAGACATATTTGTATTCTGTAGCTAAAAATAAATGGAATTACCATCTCCGAGAAATAAAAAAGGTGGATATGATCGTTTTAGATGGAGAATATTCTTTTGCTGAGGTAAATGATGAAAAGCAGGTATTGGAAGACAGACACAACAGAGTTGAAATGGCATTAGATATGATTGACGAACTTTGCGTTAACATTATAAAAGCCTATTATCTTGAAAAAATGAACATGAAAAACATGGCTGTCAGATTTGGTTATAAAGATGAAAACAGCATGAAAAAAAGAAAATCACTTTGTCTGAAAGCAGCAAGACAAAATTTGATTTCTGTTAATAAAAAAACTCCGCAATTCCATGACAGACTATTCTGAACTTATCGAAAAAATTTGTGATGGTGGTTTATCCAACGAGGAACAACTACTTGTGGACAAGTTACTGATTGAAGATGAAAATTTTGTCCGGGAATTGGAAGCCCAACGGGACATCATGAGCTATTTCGATGATGTACGACAAAAAGAACGATTAGCTGAATATCATCAAGAGCTTCTCGATGAATCTACTCCGAACAAAATAATCCCATTGCGTAAAAGGACATGGTTAGTGGCGGCATCCGTTATTTTCTTTTTTTCAATTTCAACATTTGCCCTTTACAAAATATATAATCAGACATTAATTGCTCCTGAAACGGAACCACTGAAAGTGGAACAAATGGAACAGCAATTCAATGTGGACTTGAATATCCAGCAATACATGTTAAATGGTTCAAAAAACATAAAACTTACCGGAGAAAAGGGTTCTGAAATATATTTTCCAGCAGGATGCTTCCTCGATTCAAAAGGAAACCCAATTTTGGGAGAGTTTCAGCTTGGACTAATAGAAATCATAGACCCGGAATTGATTTCAACAATGGTTAGTTTATCCGATAGTAAAAACATTCAATTACCAGTAAAGCTAGTTTATCTTCAGGCTGCGACTATAAATCAAATGATTGCAATTGATGTGTACAATGCTCCTCGTTTTACTGCCTTAGATAAATCAGCCATGAAAGGCGAGGTGGTAGATGACAAACTAACACTGAAAAGGATAAGTATAAAAGATTATCCTCTTTTGGATATATCGCCAGAGATGGAAGCATATCAAAGGTACTTGGATAGCAAACATTTAGTAGATTCCCTTGCTGCATATTACACCATGGTTGGTGATGTTTATCATCTGAATGATCAAAAGGGTATGGTTATCAGTGAAGATTTTGCCAAAGAGGTAAAAAAATATGTCCGTAAATATGAAGCAGACAAAGCCTATGAAGCTAAGATCAACAAAGCACGCATGTCATGGCAAGTTTACAATAAACAACGGGAGATTGTAATAAACAAAGCCACAGAAGATTTCCGTCCCGATCAATATCTGTCAGAATTTGGCTGGTACGGAATTTTTTAAACGTATCACCGTAGTTTTAATGAATGTGTTACGGAAAACTACCCTATTGGCTAACCTTGATCAATTATCATCCTATATTTTGGGATTTATGTGGTTCTAAAAAAATAGCTTCCACAACAATGTTTATCTAATTCTCGGGTGAGGTTAGGCATTATTTATTTAAGCTTCTTATACTCTCCACTCACCGTTTTCTCAACTTCCCATATCCTCACCGGTAACCTTTTTCTACTTCTGCAATAAAGAGTAAAACATTAAACCTATGATACGTTTAAAATTTATGCTCTCAGTTTTGATTCTTTTAGTAGTTACTTTAAAAGCATCATCACAATCAGAACAGGTGATTTTTCCGAACATCTCAAATATGGAAGTGTCCGGGAAAGAATTTCGGAAAGCGCAAAGCTCCATTTCTGCCGTTGGTGTTAGCTTTACCTATGATACGATCAATAGCACTCTTCTATTACATTTACACAATCCAAAATACCTTCCTGGATTTCTGTCGAAAAAGAATTTTGTTGAGTTAAATGTTGGTGATCATATCCTTACCTTATCAGAAAAAGAAATCGAACAACAACTGATCGACAATTATTTAAAAAACATTTTCCCTATCCACGATGAAGTTTATCGAGGGATATTTAGCAGAAAAGGACTTGATAGTGCTCAGATAGTGGATATTCATAAAATAGACAATGCCAGGCATCATTTTCTTCACTACAAAAAAGAATTATCTAGGTTCGATGTCAGCTCCAAAACTTACAAAAGTCTCAAGAAAGATTTGGGAAAAAAATTCAGCTCATTCAGTAAAGACTATCGTAGCTTTCAAAAAGTGCTTAATTCCAAATCCAACCAACTAAGTTTATTAGATAATAGATATGGTTCATATACCCTGATTTTTAATGATGTGCCAAAAGGTGATTTCATCCTTAAGTTTTTCTCGAGGGGACAACTCTTTTCCACACTTCATTTTGACACATTACTAGGAAGCCCGGCAGATTTCTTACCTCAATCTGAAATTACGAATTGTATCCCTTTCAATCGTTATACATATTTTAAAACAATAAAAGGAATGGGATTACAACGATTTCACTTCCCTCCTTATCAGCCGTTATCAAAATTGGTAGGGTATAAAGATTTTACAATTTATTTTGACCAGAACAGCAGCGGTTGTTCAATGAAAGATATTCAAATGATTCATCAATTGTTGAATGATAGCTCGTATACCATACGAAAGGCAAAAATATTTGCCTATGCATCAATTGAGGGAGATGTAGATAATAACATAAGGTTGCAAAAGGAAAGAGCTCAAATACTGATTGATTTACTCCAGGCAAACAATAAAGATTCGATTGAAATTGCCGAATTTCATACTGATGAAAATTGGGAAATGTTTTACGACCAGATTAAAAACACTTCCTTAAATGATTGGGCTGACTCCACACGAACATGGATCAAATCTCAGTTTAAAGATCCCGTATTGGCTATACGCTGGAAAGGGATGTTAGCAGAACAAAGAAAAGCTGTACTGCAATTGCAGCTGTATCAGGATACTGATATAAACAGCCAAATTAAACATGCTATTAAAGAGTATAGGTCACTGTCATCTTATTTTATTTCACTTCACTGGAACCAAAGAAAGTCAGAAGATCCCCGTATTGTAGCCAACCAATTAAAGCTATTGTCAATTGATGATTTCTTGAAAAGAATGGTCCGTTCTGGTAATATGACCATGGAGGAATATGCAGGGTTATATAATTACCAACCCTCAGCACTGGATGTACTTCGCTTTTATAGTATGATGCTTGATGATGCCAAAAATTTACCAAACATATACCTAAATAAGGAAAACATAATTATCAGGGCATACAATTCGGTGCTAAATGATCTCTATTCAGATAACCTATCCACTTTCAGACAAAATTATCTTTTACGTCAAGCTATTGATATGCAGATTTATGCTTTTGAACAAATAGATGAGGGTAAACTTCCTGCTGAACTTTTGTGCCGATTGGATTGGCCAGATAAAAAAGTATATTACCCGCTGATACTCAATGAATTAGACTATGTAAATAAACAACCAAGAGAGCTGATCGCTAACTTAGGGTGTTATCGTACAGACTCTATGGAACAAAGTGAATCTGAGATTCATGTGGAGAGAAAGAACAAAAGAAATGGTCATGCTATTTCGTTCACATTGCCACTGGATTATAAAATTCCCCATTCCAGTTACTATTTCTTTTTGAAAAAAAGATTGCTTCACAACGATCAGGATATCAGGAAGCTGGTAGTAAGATCAGACGATTACATGGAATTTGATCTGTACGATGTTTTGGCACATAATATCTTATATTGGGATGTGTGGAACAACCGGTATTATGATGATGATGTGGATTACACGAAAATGATCCAATTAATGGATAAGTTGATTGCAAACAATAAAATTCTGTGTACACGACAATTGTACCAGCTTTACCTGGATCTTCATTTAAGAGTTAGCTACTTGTTGAGGCATGATAATCACCCCAGAATATCAAAGGAAGTGTTATCCAGCCTCACTAAACTTCAGAAATATTATATCAAGAATATTTCACAACTATCCAAGGAAGATGGATTAAAACTTGTTGATCATTTAATCTGGATGGGCAAATATTACTATGCCAATGAAACACTTGATTTAGCCACTGAACTGCTCTTGAAAATGGATGAATAACATATATTCAAATCGGCAACTATGAGTGAATCACAACAGTTAATCCTGTTTGTGGAAAGTATACTAATTCTTTATCGAAGTATTTACCTAAATCATCGATTTTATTTTTGTTTCTGAGCATAATTCAGTTAACATTGATTATGAAATTTTCAGAGTTTGTATTCATGTTTTATTCAATTAAAAAAAGGTAATGGGAACAAAGTTTTATCTACTTTTAATTCTATTTTTTATTTTCATATCCTGCGAATCAGAATCTGAAAGAAGGCAAAGGTTAGAAATGGAGAGGCAAGCTCTAATTGAAGAGGAAATTAAGGTTGAAAAGGAAAAGCAAGAAAAAGCTATTTATGAGAAGTATGTTAATAATTCCCTTGAAAATGGTACTACTCCTTATGAATATTGTTACGGAAAAAATAATGGATGTTCAAATAATGGATGTTCTCAAATTAAAGTAACCTCTCCAATAAATTCTGATGTTATTGTAACAATTAAACGCGACAATGAAACATATAGACATGCATATATTCAATCGGGAAGCAGTTTTACATTTGACATACCTAATGGATCTTATCAACCTTTTTTTTATTATGGCACAGGATGGAATCCAGAAAAATTTATGAAAGCAAGCGAATGTGGCGAGATAAAGGGTGGTTTTGTGTCTAATGAAGCCTTTGGGAAAGACAGTCCACAAACATTAAATAATCAAATTTTAGAGTATACATTAATATTACAACACGATGGTAATTTTAAAACTCAACCCAGTAATGCTGAAGAAGCATTTTAATTTCTTATATTGATTTTTTAAACCATTTAAAAGCCAATATGATAAATTCCGTGCTTTAGGACTACATTTTATTTACCACTATATGCTAAACAACATAACTATTCAGTGCAAAATGAAGGTGAGCTCAGTTTGAGGCTTTAGAGTAGGTAATGAAATTAGTTAGAACGATAATGCCAAAAATCACAGTTCTATAAGGTAGTAGCAATGAGGTCGAATGCTTTCATGTCAAATCATTATTTGGAGCAGGATTCTGGATCTATTAAATGGCTTTTTAACCTTATCTTGAAAAAGACTTGGAACTGATGCTAACTAAATTTATGCAAGTGAAAAAAAACACAAACAGGTGTTATGAAAAAAGTATTGTTAGTTATGTGCTTTATGGGTATTTTTCAGAGCTATGCCCAAAATTATGATCCAATTGACAATAGGATAAAATCATTACCTAAAAAAGAATATGTCTCTTTAGAAGCTTTATACAAGGATATTGTATTACCACAGTACTCCTCAACAGATAGAGTAAGAGCGATTTCAATGTGGATTATTTATAATATAGCCTATGATGTCACCTACACCCATTCCAAAACGCCATTCGAAACCTTAAAAAGACGCAAAGGTGTCTGTCAAAGCTATGCTGAATTTTTTAAAGCACTTTGCGACATAGCTCAAATTGAATGTCACATCATAGTTGGTTATGGTAAAAACCATAATTCACTTATTGGTAAACCTGTAAGATCCAATCACGCCTGGAACACAGTTAAGATAAACAACAAATATTATCTATTTGACCTTACTTGGGCTTCAGGTTATGTCGACGGTAACTCCTTCACCCAAAATTATAACAGTAGGTACTTTATGGCTTCTCCGGAAGATTTTATTTTAAATCATTTACCCGATGATAACAAATGGCAATTACTCGACAAACCGGTTTCCGAAAATGAATTCGTTGCTTACCCATTTTTCGGTAATGGTTTTTATAACTTCAAAATCAAGAATCTAAGTCCAATGCAAGGAATCATCATATCAGATACAGTAAAAATATCATTTCAGTCGGAGAAGGATATAGCGGATGCTACACTTTTTAGATATGGAATAACTGAATATGGTAGTGCTTCTGGAGAAAACATGCAAATTAAAAGAATCGGCAAAAACTATGAATTAACCTATGTGGAAAGGCGGTTAGGTGCTTATCGCTATTGTATTTATCTTAACGATGACCATACGTTCAATTATAAAGTGATATCTCCCAAATATAAACCTGATACCCCTTCACATTGGGAATTTGATTTTAAAAACCCTCATTCATTGATCCAGGCCTACTACTATGTGTTTTACAAGCTGGATAATAATCTATTCAAAATGCTCAATCCAAATATTGACTTGTCAGATTTAAAGACAATTCCGTTGGCCCAGGAATTAAATAACAGTTTAACCCCCTGGTATGGTGATTATGAAGCTTTTTATATTCATGGGCCCGGAAATATAGTCACTTTTAATATCGGAGAGTATGCTGTTGTTTTACAGGATTCTGAAATAGGTTGGGCTTTTAAAGAGATAAGACAAAAGTAAATTATAAAAAATATTAGCCTACCTGCATATTAGTTGCAGGTAGTTTTTTAAAGACCTATAGAAAATTATTCTTATATTTTTCTGCTGAAACCTCTTGAAACAATTTTTTGATCTCTGGAGGCAATTGTTCATAATTTTCTTTAGGCACTTGGATTTTCATTCCTCTGATCAAATTTACGAGGTCTTCAAATGTCTTTAGCTGACTTGAATCAAGTGCAACAACTGTTTGTTGTGGATTTAAACTAACCGTTTTACTCATAGGTGTTCTTTTAGGAATTATTTATTTATTATAATTTAAAACTCATATCCATGTTCCAAGGATTCTTATTGCACACTGCTGTTGCTTCGATTTTATGTTTAATATTGATGTCCATTAAAATCTTACCGACATATCTCTCTAGAATTTCCGGTTGATACATTTCTTTCCTTAATATTGTGTTTTGACCTATATTCTTGATTCTTACATTGCCTAAATTGGTTGTAAATACTATTGAAATAACAGCATCAGCATCAAATACATAACTTGTGATAGCTGAAGACAAGATTACCGCTTCTACCTCTTTACTTGTAAAATTCATTATTTTTTTCTGTAATAATAATAGATGACAGCAAGAATGACTGGCAAATTTAGATAAACCTTGATTTTCTATAGATAAATAATTAAAAACTCCGCCTTCCATTTTATATGAAAAAAACCAACTCCTGGTAACCTTTTTTATAATCTGCAATGAACAAATATAAAAAGGGAATACCAATGGACATTCAACATTTACTTCCAAGTTATGATCAACTTCTCAAAAGGGAAGAATGGCTCCATCGAAGAAAGGAAATTCTTGATCGCGACAGGCAACAGTGTAGAGTCTGTGGCTCATCTAAGTCACTACAAGTTCACCATCGACAATATCATATCAGCAATCAAACAAATGATTTCATCTTACCTTGGGAATACAATCAAAAATACCTGATTACGCTTTGCAAAAGCTGCCATGAGAAAGGGCACAAATTATATCAAGTACCATGTTTCACCATTTAATTATTAAAATCATGAATTGGATCTTAAACTTATTTAAATCATCAGACAAAGCCAATGATTCTCATTTTCAACAACTTTTTGTGGAAAATGAATCTCCTGTGAAGGAACTTAACATTTATAAAGAACCGGAATCGTTAGTTAAATCACCTCTGGAAAGTTTTCTTAATGAAAACCATTTACAAAATGGTTATTCAGACGGTTATCTATATCATTCTTCCGAAATGAAAGAAGCAACAATACGAAGTATGAAAGCAAGCTTTTGTGAATTAATTGATAGGACTATTACTTTATTTGAAAATGAATACAATAGCCTCAATGTGCATTTATCAGAAATCTCTGATCTTGGTAATGAATACAACAAGCCAATTGAAGATAAATTAGCTTTAATAAATGATAGAATACAAAGGTTGCTTAACGAAAAAGACCTATCACATATGTTAGAGGGATTAATCCAAAAGCCACTCCATCAATATATTGAAGGATATCTGAAAGGCGTTAAAGCATACCAACAAGAAAAAATTTTAAATTCATCTTATAACTTATTTAACGATTAAGAACCATGTTAAGAATATTAACTTCTATCACTGGCGACGATTTCCAGCTCGTGAAACAATCTGACCCACTTAGCAAAAGAAAAATAATAATTACAGCTTCACTCTTATTGGTTCCAACAGTAATGTGGCTTGTCAATGGGTATCTAATTGCCTATAAAGTACTTAAATTGTCTATAGCTGCTGCTATATTAACAGCCCTCGGTTGTGCTTTGGTAATTCTTATAATAGAAAAAGCTATCATATATGTTAAAGGTTTTACGGTAAACATTTTTAGAATTTTATTGGGGTTACTTATTGCTGTGATTGGCTCTATTGGATGGGACGAAGTAATCTTTGAAAAGGATATTGACAATCATATGATCAAGTATAAATCAGAACTTGTCAAAGAACGTATTGGTGGTAATTTAACAGATCTCAATATGTCCCTTCAACAACAAAAAGAAGCTGTTGACAAAGCTTACTCAGATTGGCAATCTTCACTAATAAATGCTCTATCCGAAGCAGATGGCACTGGGGGAAGTGGCATTAGAGGAATTTCCAATATCACAAAATTAAAAATAGATGCTGCTAACCAGAAGAAAGTAATACATAATGATCACGCACAGAAACTTGAACAACTACAGACTGAAATACATAATACAAAACAATCAGTTGAGACTGAATTTTATACCTCCTTCAACGATCACTCATTACTTACCCGAATCAAGGTTTTATTTGATATGGTCATTAATGACAGGTTTATGCTTTGGCCTTACATTTTAATTACTGCTTTATTGGTCGTGCTGGAGTTTATTGTTATCATCTATAAGATTTTTAGCAGCAAAACAGCCTACGAACATCGGTTGGAGGCTATGGAACAGGTGACAGTTAATAGAATTAGATTAATGTCAACCCATTTGAAGCAATCGTATAACCCAATAAAAGGCAACCCTAGATACTTGCAGGCAATGGAAGCGACACATAAACCAATATTAAATATTTTTGATTGATGAGATATCGTTTTAATATTGCCAGCTTAGGCTTTATTCACTTAAAAATTGGATTCAGAATACTACATATAACATGATTAGGTACTTTTCTTAGTTCAAGGAAGTGTCCCGTTTTAATTTTATCTATTCTTTATTCAAGTTCACCTATATTTATTTACTATTGATAGAAATATTCTTATTTAGAGAAATAATTTTATTATTTTCAACCCAACAATTAAACTTAATAAATAAATCTAATTATCCTGAATTATAATTTGCAACCAATGAGTAACTATGAGTAAAAAAGAAAAACTTGAATTAAGGTCAATAAATGACCTACTGAAAGAAAAATTTTATATTCCTTCATATCAACGAGGTTATCGCTGGAATAAAAGACAAGTCAAAGAACTGCTAAATGATATCTGGGAATTCTATTTGAATAGCCAAAATGGATCCAAAGAAAAATTTTATTGCTTGCAGCCTCTTATTGTTTCAAAAAACAATGGTGAATGGGAAGTAGTGGATGGCCAACAGAGATTAACCACCATCTATTTAATCCTTAACTATTTGAAAGAAGGGCTGAGTTTTCTGGGCAAGCAGAAGTATCAAATCCGATATGATACTAGACCAGAAAGTGCCTCATTTTTAGAAAACATTGATTTAAAGCAAAAGGACACAAATATTGATTTATATCACATCTGCGATGCTCATGAAGCCATAGATGAGTGGTTTAATTCAAATGATGGTAATGCTCGTATTAATTTGTTAATCACCCTCGTAAATGACAATGTTTCAGGTAAAAATGTAAAAGTAATTTGGTACGACATTTCAGATGAGAACAAAGACAACGGTTATGCCATCGAGGTTTTTACGAGAATCAACTTAGGGAAGATTCCGTTAACCAATGCTGAACTTATTAAAGCAATGTTTCTTGGAAAGGCCAACCAAAATGTGGAGCTATCCAAAAATGAGGTTGATAAAGAAATCCAAAAGCACATGGAAAGTATGGTTCATCTAAAACGGTTACAAATTGCATCGGAATGGGACAGGATTGAATATACTCTTCAAAAAGAAGAGTTTTGGAATTTCATTTATGAAGGTGAACAAAAATATGACACCCGTATTGAGTACATTTTTGACCTTATGACTGAAAAACCTGACGATGCAGAACCCCATTATACATTTCACAAATTTGATACAATTTTAAAAACTACCTCAATTGACGACCTGTGGTTAAGAATCAAAAATTTTTATCAGGTATTGCAAGATTGGTATAATGACAGAGAGCTATATCATTATATCGGTTTTCTAATTGCCAATAATGAAGATGTTTACAAACTTAAAGATGAATATGACAAGACTGCCCGGTCGGTTTTTAAAACTAATGTTATAAAAAAAATTGCCCGAAAGCTTGATTTTGAAGTAGATTCTTTAAGATATAGCGATGCACGAATTAAGCCTGTATTACTGATATTCAACATCCAAACGCTTTTATCAAATGACAATTGCCAAAGCCGCTTCCCTTTTGATTTATTCAAAAGAGAACGTTGGGACATTGAACATATTCGTTCAGTGCAATCAGACATGCCAACGGGTCCCAAAATGCGAAACTGGCTGGAAGTAGTTTTGACTTATTTCACAGGAATTCAAGAATTTGGCAACCTCAATCTACATGAGGAGAAAATTTTTGAATTAGAAGTTGAAGAAGGAAAGACTATTGCTCAGTCTATTTTTAATCTGTTGGCGTATACGAAGATTGAAGCTCATCTATTCAGTAAAACATACAACCAAGTATTAAAATACTTTGCGGAGGGGAATGACCCTGATTGGATTGATCGTATATCCAACTTGGCATTATTGGATGCTGAAACTAATCGAGAATACAAAAATTCACCATTTCCTGTAAAGAGAAGGACCATTCTCGAAAAGGACAAAAAGGGAACCTATATCCCCTTGTGTACTAGAAATGTTTTTCTCAAAACTTATAGCAAACGGCTCAGCAATTCTATGTTTTGGCAGAAAGAAGATGCCACCGCCTATCTAGAAGAAATAAGAAAATCAGTAGAGTTCTTTACCAACCATTTAAAAGTTGAAGTCAATGAGCAATGATATTATGAACAAAGGCGAGAAACTTAGTTTTTTTCAGTTGTTTTCCTATAAAAAATGGAAAATAGAAATTCCTATAATACAACGAGACTATGCCCAAGGAAGAAAGTCGGCCAAAGAAGTTAGGAGCGTGTTTCTTCAAAACCTTTATGAACATTTAGCTAGTGGCAAAAACCTCGACTTGGATTTTGTATACGGCAGCATTTCTAATAACGGATCCACTTGTTTTATTCCCTTGGATGGTCAACAACGGCTCACCACTTTATTTTTGTTACATTGGTATCTATCTCAACAGGAAAGACAAGAGCATTTTCGTTCTTTCATGGTCTCCAACAGAAAATCCAACTTTTCATATGAAACAAGAACAAGCTCAAGAGAATTTTGCGATGCTTTGGTTAATCACCAAATAAACATGAATACTTTGATTTCTTGCAAAGTATCATCAACCATTAAAGATCAGAATTGGTACTATGGTGCTTGGAATATCGATCCTTCAATAAAAGCAATGCTTACAATGTTAGATAATATTCACGATGTGTTTCAGTATAGCGAGGGATTTTACGACAAGTTGACAATTTCACCTACTCCGCCAATTACTTTCCAGTTCTTAAACCTAAAAACTCAGGGCCTTACGGATGATCTGTACATAAAAATGAATGCAAGGGGCAAGCAATTGACCTCTTTTGAGAATTTCAAAGCAAGGTTTGAGCAGTTTATCAAATCAATGCCGAAACCAAACAGAGAATATACCTTAGCATTTGATAACAAAGTGCAACAAGTATCTATTGATAAATATTTTTCCCACAAAATCGATACAACATGGGCAGACTTGTTTTGGAACTATCGCAATGAAAATGAAGGTGATAACTATTTTGATGACGAATTGGCAAACTTCATTCGGTTTGTTGCCACCAATCATTTTGCATTACAGTCTTTAAGACCCAATAAATCAGAGTCATTGAAGCTTCTTGTTGGAAATGAAAAAGGCATTACCCATATTTCGTTTAATCAGTATAATAAAATGGGTTGTATCGATCCAACTTTTGTGGTTTCACTGGTTGATATTTTTGATGCATTATCCAATGGAACAAGCGCGATTAAAACGTATCTTGAAGATAAGTTCTACTATGATGAAGATTTGGTATTCAAAAATGCATTGAAGCAAAAAGTAATATATCGCGACCGGCTTCGGTTCCATGCCTTCTATCAGTTTATCATAAGACACGGCAATGGAGAGGGACTTTTACCTTGGATGCGAGTTATTTTCAATTTAACGGAGAACCACGACTTCAATGACGTTGAGGAATATGCCAAAGCCGAAACCACCATTGAAAGGTTATTGCCAAAAGCAAAGGACATCTTAAGTCATTTAATCGTGTCGAAGGAGTCAATGTCGGGGTTTCCTGAGCATCAAGTTAAAGAAGAAAGAATTAAAGCACATTTATTGAAGAAATCGGATTGGCATGATGCCATACTAAAAATTGAGAGGCATGGATACTTTACTGGCCAAATAGGTTTTGTTCTTAACTTTTCAGGAATTGAAGGTTTTTACAACGAGCACAATAATTGCGATTGGGACCACGAAACCAATATAAAGCACTTAACGGATTTTCTTAAATATAGTAACCTTGCAACAACAATTTTTGGGAACAAGGGTTTAAAGAAAGAGATTTCTATTGATCATATTTGGGAAAGAGCCCTTTTGACCAAAGGTGATTATCTTCTCAGTAAGGGTTCCAATTGGAGTTTTCTGGTTAACGATGACAGGGATATCAGCTGGAAGAGGCTACTACGAGATGAAAATAGAGGAAGGCGTATCCTGGTTAAGAATCTGCTAGATGAAATTCACGACTATTCATCTGATGCCAAACAAGCTTTGGAACAAATTATTAAAAATTCTCAACCCACTGATTGGACAAGACATTTTATCAAAATACCAGAATTGTACGCTTACTTGGGCACCTCTAAATTCATTAGGTGGGAAGATGAAAAACGAATATTTTTATTAAGTGGCCAACGGCTGAGCGGTGAACATGTGGAATATTATACTTATTCAATGTTCCTACTGTATTTTAAAAACAGGGAGCATAAGCCGTTTGTTAAAACAGGCTATATTAAAATGCATGGCAATGAAGGGGAAGCAGGGATAAAATTGGAGAAGTGGGAATACAAAGAATCCAGTTTCCATATCAATGTTTTTTATTCTCCAAAAAGTGGAAAATATAGAATAAAGTTCTTTTTGGCCAACGAAGGAATATATCATCAGGAGGTAATAGAAATGCTTGTAACAATGAAATTCGCCTTACAAGAGGGATCCTATAGCCTTTATGTAAAAGAACAAGAATTAATGCCCAGGATCAAAAGGATTTGTGAGGAGTTGTGGCAATAAAATGAATTGTTTGTCATATACTGCTGATTCAAATTGTCATTGGCAGCCTTTGTATTTTAATAAATTAATCTTGTGGTTATGTCAAAGGGCTATTGTATATTTGACCAGAAGACAAGCTTTAATCTTCATTAAAAGAGATATTGAAGGAGATAATAAAGTGAAACAAATTTTTATTGCTTAGAAAGTCGGAGTTAGTATTATTATTGTGAGCAACGGGATACGGAAAAAAACTCTCCAAATGATGGTTAAAACAAACAGATATGACCTCTCTTTTACTGGGTTTTCCTTAAGGGTAATTGATATGGCAAATGTAGCCATTGTGTATAGAGAAAAAGGGACTGTGGATTATCAGGTGTTTGGTGAAGGAAAATCAAGCACAGCGAAAAAGTGGTTCAACGAAATATATAAACGGTTAAAGACACTAACACCACGTCAACTTAATCTTTTGATTGAAGGTGATTTGGAGGCAAAAAAGCAAGTAGGCTTTTTGTCGGTTTGTAAGAAGCATTTATTTATAAGGGATTTTACCGTTGAGGTAATTCGTGAAAAACTATTGATTTATGATTACCAGATAACTGAAGGTGAATACCTATCCTTTTTTAGGAGGAAAGCTGAATTGCACCCTGAATTGGATGGATTGACTGAAACATCCAAAAAGAAAGTTAAACAAGTGACGTTTAGAATACTGGAACAAGCTGGAATCATCGATAACGCAAAGAACAAATCGATACAACCTCAACTATTGGAGGAAAAAGTAATACATGCGATTGCCGAAGATGAAAAGGAATGGCTAAAAATTTTATTAATGAGCGATCTTGAAATAGAAAATCTAAACAGATATGGAGGAACTGGCAAATAAATATAATCATTTGTACAAGGTGATTTCATCTAAAAGGTTTCTCAGTAAGGAAGCACTTGGCGGCGAAGTGCCTTTTTTTATTTCTGCTTACAATGCTGATCAAGAGCTGAAAATCCAAGAATCGATCAAAATGCTCAAAAATAGGCTAGAAAATGGCGGCATAAGCGTATTGGAAATTAATTTGTATGACTTGGTATGCAACATTCTCGAAACAAAAGGGGGAATGGAAAGAATGTTTAGGGTGGAGAAGGCAAAAGGGAAAGTCAAGTTTTTGAAAGCCCTGCAGTCAACACTAAATATTCACGAAGTGTTGATGCCAACCATCGCTAAAAAAATTGAAGAAAGTGATGCCCATGTATATTTTCTAACTGGTATTGGTTTGGTTTATCCGTTCATAAGGTCCCATACAATATTAAACAACCTGCAGAACATAGCAAAACAAGCTCCGACTGTTTGTTTCTTTCCTGGTGAATACAATGGTCATTCTCTTAATCTTTTTGGTAAATTAAAAGACGATAATTATTATCGTGCTTTCAATATTGATAAAATTGAACAAAAATGATAATTAAAGAATTGTTCGAAAAGCCAATCGACAGGTACATTGAAACTGTCATCAAAGCTGACGATAAAGATAATATTTCCGATGAGGTTACAGAATATGTGATCACCAATGAAATATCAAGGAAAATCCGAAACTTATTTCAAGCATATAATAACTATGGTGGTGCAAACGGTGTCTGGATATCCGGGTTTTTTGGTAGTGGCAAATCTCACTTATTAAAAATACTATCTTATGTGCTATCCAATAAGGAACATGATGGTTATAAATGTGGTGAATTGTTTGCACAAAAAATTGAAAATGATGAAATGTTAAAGGGGGATATTCTTAGGACTGCCACAATTCCCTCTGAATCCATACTTTTTAATATCGATCAACAATCGCAAATTACAAGCAAAACAGACGCAAAAGCTGTTTTGTCGGTTTTTTATAAAGTTTTCTACGACCATTTGGGATACTATGGTTTTCAGCCGCACATCGCTGAATTTGAATCGTGGCTCGAAAAACAGGGAAAGTATATTGAATTCTGTAAAAGATTTGAGGCTAGGCATGGCAAAAGCTGGAAAACAGCTAGAATTGATTATTTTGACCCTTTGGTGACTGATGACATAGCGTCAACTCTTAGCGAGATGAACGGTATAGACGTATCGAAATACGAAAACATATTGGATGATATTGAAGATAGACAAAAACAGTCAATCGAAGATTTTTGTCAAAGAGTTTTCGACTACATTAAATCTAAACCTTCTGGATTTCGTCTCAACTTCTTCGTTGATGAGGCTGGACAATACATCAGTGATAACACAAAGCTGATGCTGAATCTGCAAACCATAGCGGAAACATTGGCTACCAAGACTAAAGGGGCTTCGTGGATTTTTGTAACCTCTCAGGAGGATCTGGAAAAGGTGGTTGGTGACATGAATAAACAACAACAAAATGATTTCTCGCGTATTCAGGCTCGATTTATATTAAAAATACCATTGACTTCGGCCAATGTGGATGAAGTAATTGAAAAAAGACTTCTCAAAAAGGAAGAGAGTTCACGACATTGTTTGGTTGAGACATTTAAAAAGGAAAATGCTCATTTGGAATCTCTGCTATCTTTCTCGGAGGCTGGAGTTCAATTTAAAGGATATGCAGGTCAAAATGACTTCGTTAATAAGTACCCATTCGTTCCCTATCAGTTTGATTTATTTCAAAGTTCACGTCGTACGCTTTCTACCCACAATGCTTTTCAAGGGAAGCATGCTTCAGTAGGTGAGCGATCCATGCTGGGCGTATTTCAACAGGTAGTAAAAGAAATTGAAAGCAAAGACCATCATGCATTGGTAAGTTTCGACCTGATGTTTGAAGGCATCCGTAACGAATTAAGGGGTGAAATTCAAAGCTCGGTTATTATGGCTGAGCGGAATATGGATAACCAATTTGCTATCAAAGTATTAAAGGCTTTGTTCTTGGTAAAATATTTTACCAATTTCAAGACAACAGCAAGAAATGTTTCGGTTTTGCTTATCGATAATATCAATATCGATTTAAAGGAACATGAACGGAAAATTGAAGAAGCTTTAAATATACTTGAAAACCAAAGTTATGTTCAACGTAATGGTTCCATTTACGAATTCCTGACTGATGATGAAAAAGATGTTGAAGAGGAAATAAAGAATACGGATATCGATGATTCGGCAATCACTCAACAGTTGAAGGAATTCTTTTTTGATGATATCATTAAAGATAACCGGATTAAATATGTTGATAACAAGCAGGAATATGAATTCACCAGCAAGGTAGATGGAGCGATCTTAGGTCGTGAAAAAGAATTGGAAATTGAAATCATCACTGAGAATCATACTGATTACCAAAATGAATCATTCTTAAAAGCCCAAACGATGGGAAGCCCATGCATGAAGGTGGTTTTGGCTTCCGATGCGGTTTTTATGAAGGATTTAAAGATGTTTCTCAAAACAAATAAATATGTTAAGCAAGCTCAATCTATAGCGAACCGAGTAGAACTTAAGAGAATTCTACATGAAAAAGGACAGCAAAATTTTGAGCGAAAAAGAAATCTGACATTGTTGGCTAATAAAGTTTTGGCCAGTGCTACTATTTACATGAATGGAAGTACGCACGAAATGGGACAAACTACGGATGGAAAAATCAAGGTGGTAAATGCATTTCAGGATTTGGTTAAATTGGTCTATCCAAACCTTAGAATGTTAGGCTCTGTTCCGTATAACGAAGATACAATTAAGAACATCATAAGAAGCAGGCAAAGCGATTTGTTTGGACCGGAGGATAAAGAAATTTCAGAAGCCGAATCCGAAATACTTAACCTCATTACCAGAAGAAAAAAACAATCAGACAGAACTTCTTTGTCTGATTTAAGAACCAACTTCAACAAAAAGCCCTATGGATGGTACAATAATGCCATTTGGACCATTACCGCAAAATTATACAAACGTGGTAAAATCGAGTTTAAAAGAGATTCCAACTTACTCGAGGATGAAGATGTACTTAATGCATTGATGAACAGTGCAGGATATGGAAATACGCTCCTTGAGGTTCCTTCTGAAGCTTCACCCGAAGCTTTAAGTAAACTGAAGCAGGTTTATTCACTTGCATTTGATGAAAGCTGTCCATTTAAAGAAGCCAAGGATGTGGCCAATGCATTTAAAATAAAATTAAAGGAAATGCTGCTCGAGGTAGATAAGCTGCTGGCACAAAAAAATCAATACCATTTTCTGAAAAGCTTGACTCCTTTAAATGAAAGATTAGAGAGATGGTCTAGCAAAGATTATAATTTTTTCATATCCAATGTAACCGATTTTGAACAAGACCTGCTCGATGCCAAAGAAGACCTTCTTGATCCTATTAAGCGGTTTATGAACGGTGAACAGAAAGATATTTATGATTCAATACACCAATTTTTGAATGGCGACACTTCTAATATGGATTATGTAAATGGCAATGAATTGGACGTGCTCAGTAACTTGGTAAAGCATGATAAACCGTATACAGGAAGTTTAATTAAAGATGCAAAAGCAAGTAAAGATGCCCTTACAAAGAAGGTACTGGATAAAATTGAACATGAAAAAGATGAAGCTGCTCAACTTATTGGCAAAGCCATTGAGGAGATAAAAGCAAAAGAGGACTTTTTAAAACTTTCTGTATCTCAACAAGACCAATTGGTAAAACCTTTTTTGGATGAGCTCGAAAAATTGCACAAACAACGATACATTGCAGTAATTCGAGATATAAAGACAAGGGCAACGGATGGACTCTTCACCAAACAATTAAATGAAATGGTTAGTCTTGCCAGCCAATCTTCTGAGGGTGAAGGTGACGTGCAAGAACGTAAGATAAAGTATATTACAACCAGTAAAATCAAGCCCGACTTTCCAAAATCAGAACTAAAGACAGAAGGCGATGTGGATGAATATGTGGAAGTTTTGCGGAAGGCGCTAAAAGACGAAATCAGGAAAAACAGAAGAATTGCCTTATAGATGACAAAGGATGAACTTATTCATAAGCTGGCCGATCTGGAATGGGAAGATTTCGAGGTGAAATCCGCAAAAGCTGAATTGCCCAAAAACACGTGGGAAACAGTAAGTGCCTTTTCCAATACTGCCGGTGGATGGTTACTGTTCGGTATCCAACAGCAGGGCAGAGATTTTATCGTGCAGGGTGTTGAAAATCCAGAGAAGATTGAACAGGATTTTCTGAATACCATCCGATCGGGTAAGTTTAATGATTTTGTTCCAACAAAACAGGCAAAGTATAATATTGACGGACGAACAGTGATCGCATTTTATGTGCCAGTTTCGAAAAAGAAGCCAATTTACTACAACAGCCTCTCCAATACCTTCATCCGAAGGGGAAGCTCCGATCAACGGGCCACCAAGGAAGAAATTGATACCATGTTCCGCGATCAAACCTTCGGCACAAAAACATCTGAACATGCTCCTGACACAACTAAAGCCAATATCCATGAAAAATCCTTAAAGCAATACAGGGATTACATGGGGCGCTTCAATCCTGACGTGAGCTACAACCGGTATGATGAAGATGAATTCCTACACAAATTGCGTATTCTGGACAATGGGTGTTGTACCTATGGTGGATTGCTGTTTATCGGGAAGAGGGAAAGCATTGAAAAGCATTTCCCCGATTTCAGGATCGATTTATTTGAAATTCCCGGCACATCCATCACCAATGTAAACCCCAGTTACACCTTTCGGCTCGATGAGTATGAAAACCTGTGGGACTATTATTTTGAATGTTTTAAAAGGTTGAAGCCACAGGTGGATGTTGCTTTTACACTTTCCGGTGAAGGTTTTGGCGAAGAACTTTCTCCAGGATTAAAAGCCATGCGCGAGGTGTTGGTGAACATGCTGATGCATTCCGATTATTTTTCCCCTGCCCGCTCCCGGATTCGGATATTTACCAACCACATTGAATTTTACAATCCCGGTGGATTGCCCAAGCCACTGGAAGAGTTAAAAGAAAAAGACATTTCTTTGCCCAGAAACCCTGTTATTTCCAAGCTTTTCCGCATGGTTCGATTGGCAGAAAATGCAGGCTTCGGATTTGACAAAATAGACTCCAACTGGCAAAAATACAACAATACCGCCCCTGAATACGATATCGCCTTTGATTCGACCACTGTAAAACTGTTTACAAAAACCGAAAAAGAAGCTGAAAAACAATCTGAAGTGATTCTTGACGGACAACATGAACTGTTGAAACAGCTAAGAAATGAATTTGGACCATTGGCGGAAAGATTGAAAAAAACCCCGGAAGAAAACCTTGCTGTTTTACGGGGTATTTACGGGGTATTTGCGAGGTATTTGCGAGGTATTTCTGAAAAGGCATTAGAGAAATTGGAAGCTTTGGGAGACAAGGAAGTGTTCATCTTGATGCTCATAACCATCGATGAATCCATAACTGCTGTCGACATTAGCAAAATATTAGGATTTTCAGTAATAACAGCTAAAAGAAGTATAGAGAAATTAAAATTACAAGGTTTAGTATTAAGAATAGGCACTAGCAGGTCTGGATCATGGAAATTAACCATACTGGCTCATGAATGATACCAATATGATACTAAAATGATACTAAAATGATACTAAAATGATACCAATTAGATACCAAAATGATACTATACATGACCAATTGTCCTCAAAGGCGAGGGCAAAGTATTTAACTCGGCAAAATTTGATACATTAAATGATAATGAGAATAACACCTTGTAACATGGGATCTTTAATAGGCTTTGAATAAACCTATAATGAACCTTTATTTGTAAAAATATGATACTATACTCGACTTTAGAAGATTTAAATGATACTTTGAAAAAAACAAGGCAGGAGTGTGAAAAGACATCGACTTATCGATTCTCTACCTCTCCTTCCGATAGCAATCGGAACCTTTAAACAGGAGCAAGTTTGGATTATGGAGCCATCAACTCCCCATCCGATAGCTATCGGATTCCCCAACTCTCCAACTCATCAAAAACTATGAATACCAATAAACTGAAAAAATTTGCGCAGGAAGCGCGCAGGAAGCTGATAGAACAAGTGGGTGCCAAGCTGGAACTGGTATTGGGTACCGACTCCGCCGAGCTGCGCGAAAAAGCCCGACAGGTGAAAAAATTGCGGGACTCCATGAGCACCATCGGAAAGGCGCATGTAATAGACAAAGTGGCCTACACTTGGTTTAACCGCCTGATGGCACTTCGTTTTATGGACGCCAACGATTACCAACCCATAGGCATTCGGGTGATAACCCCCAAAGACGGCTACACACTTCCCGAACTGCTGGACGAAGCCAAGCAAGGGCATATTCCAGCCGAACTGCCCGTAAACAAACAACACATCTACGACTTGCTGGATGGGAAAACTCCCGCTTCCAACCCACAGAATGAAGCCTACAAAGAACTGCTCATAGGTGCTTGCAACTACCTGAACAAGGTATTTCCTTTCCTCTTTGCACGGATTGACGACTACTCCGAACTGCTGTTGCCCGACGACCTGATTTCTGAGTTCTCCATCGTGCAGGACATACGCGATGGCATGACCGCCGAAGATTGCCACGAGGTGGAAATCATTGGCTGGTTGTATCAGTTTTATATTTCGGAAAGGAAGGATGAAATCTTTGCCTCTAAAAGCAAGGTGAAAAAAGAAGATATTCCTGCGGCTACACAGCTTTTTACTCCCCGATGGATAGTGGAATACATGGTGCAAAATACCGTGGGCAAACTGTGGTTGCAGAACCGCCCCCATTCCAAGTTACGGGAGCACATGCCTTATTTTATTGAATCGCCCTCCTTGCAAAGCGATGATTTCTTAAAAATAAACTCGGTTGAAGAAATTACCTTGCTGGACCAGGCATGTGGCAGCGGGCACATTTTGGTATATGCATTTGAGCTTTTTACCAAAATTTACGAGGAAGAAGGGTATAACCCCAGTGAAATACCGCAACTCATTATTGAAAAGAACCTTTTTGGTTTTGAAATTGACGAACGGGCGGCCCAATTAGCAGGATTAGCACTGATGATGAAAGCCCGAAACTATCAACGGAGTATTTTTAGAAAAGAATTGAAGCCGAACATCCTTTGTTTCAGCGATTTAAAACTTTCCACTGTTGAAATCAAAGAACTGTTTGATGAAATAGGCGTGGTTTTGACCGAAGAGCTGCGGCACGACTTGATAAACATGCAGCAAGCCACCAATTTGGGCTCGCTCATCATTCCCCGAAGCACCACCCCGGTTTTAACCAAAGTGGTGGAAACAGCAAACGCCAAATCGAAAAATTTGGATGTTTTCCTTGCACCAAAACTGGAAACTCTGCAGGAAGCATTGTCTCAACTTATCCTTTTGAGCAGGAAATACCATTGTGTAGTGGACAACCCGCCTTATATGGGCGGTGGAAACATGAACCCGCAATTAGCAGAATTTGTAAAATTGTATTATCCCGAAAGTAAAGCCGATTTAATGGCTTGCTTCATGGAGGTTGGTTTAAAAGTGCTTGAGCCAAAAGGATTTTTAGGAATGATAAACCAACATAGTTGGATGTTTTTAAGCAGTTATGAGAAATTAAGAGATTCGCTTATTAATAAGGTGTTCTTTGATTCATTGCTTCACCTGGGACCTCGCACATTTCCTGAAATTGGCGGAGAGGTTGTTCAAAATGCATCCTTTACCTTTTGGAATAATTCCATTGAAGAAAAAGGTTGTTATTTTCGTTTGGTTGATTACGACAAATCTGAACTAAAAAGAACAAAAACCCTTGAAGCCATTCAAAACCCCAATTGTGGCTGGTTTTACACCGCCAACCAAAAAGACTTCGAAAAAATCCCAGGAAGCCCGATTGGGTATTGGATAAAAAGACCTTCAATTTTCATTAATGCTAACTTAGCAAAAGAATTTTTTTCAGGGGGAAGAAATAAAACACATGATAATATTAAATATGTAAGATATTTCTGGGAGGTGAGTAATCCATTTCAATTAAAATGGATTACATATTCAAATGGTGGTAATTTTAAACGTTGGTATGGCAATGAAAACTATATTGTAAAATGGGATGAACTATCAAAAAGATTCTATGAAAGTAATGGCGGGTTAGTAAATCCTAAATTTCTCAACAAAGAAGGAATAACATGGAATTTAATTACAACAGCATTGAATGGTTTTAGAATTAAAGAAAGAGATTCAATTTATAGTTCTGGCTCTCCAACAATTTTTAATAATGAATTTAGTTGCTATAACTATACGCTTGGTTTATTAAATACAAAATTATCACAATCAATTTTAAAATTTATAAACCCAACAATTAACACATCTGTAAGTGATGTGTTAAAGTTGCCTGTTATTATTGCAAACAGAGAAATAATTGAATCTATTGTCTCAAATTCAATTCAAATTTCTAAGAATGATTGGAACTCAAGGGAATATTCCTTGAATTTCCTCCAAAATGATTTAATCAGAATCAAAGGTCAAGATGCTTCGACAATGCTCCATATAGAACTCGAAGAATCCTACGACCTTTACCAACAATACTGGAAAAACAAGTTCTTCCAGCTTCATAAAAACGAAGAAGAACTGAACCGCCAGTTTATCGAGATTTACGGTCTACAGGATGAGCTAACGCCCGAAGTGCCGTTGGAAGACATCACCATCCTGCAGGAAGAAACCAGCATCGTAAACGGGCAGTTGGTATTCCATGCCGATGAAGTATTTGCCCAGTTCATGAGCTATGCTGTGGGCTGCATGTTTGGTCGCTACTCTTTAGACAAAGAGGGGCTTATCCTCGCCAACCAGGGAGAGACACTGGAAGATTACCTGAAAAAAGTGGAAAAGTCGCAACACGAGGTTCCTTTCCTCCCCGATGAAGACAACATCATCCCCATCCTCGATGATGAATGGTTTGAAGACGACATCGTGGCGCGTTTTTACAAGTTCCTGAAAGCCTCCTTCTGTAAAGAAAACTTCGATAAAAACCTTGCTTTCGTGGAAGAATGCCTGGGCAAAGATATCCGCAAGTACTTCATGCGCGATTTCTATCCCGACCACATCCGCCGCTACAAAAAGCGCCCCATTTACTGGATGTTCTCTTCTCCCAAATGCTCGTTCAACGTGCTCATTTATATGCACCGTTACACCCCCGATACCCTTCACAAAATCCTGAATGGCTACCTGCGGGAGTACAAAGAAAAACTGCAAACCCACATGGAGCACCTCGATCACATCATGGTCACAGGCACCTCCACTGAGCAAACCAAAGCCTCAAAAGAAAAAGACAAGCTGAAGCTGGTATTGCTCGAGCTGCAGGAATATGAAAGGGACGTGCTGTATCCTTTGGCCACCGAGCGCATCGCCATAGATTTGGATGAAGGGGTATTGGTCAACTACAACAAGTTTGGCAAGGCCATCAAAGAAGTTCCGGGCCTTAACGACAAAGTCACCAAGCAAAAAGTAAAAGAATTTGATTGGATAAATGTGGAGGAGATAAGGTAAATTTAATAAATATAAAAAATTGTTATATGTCAAGAGAAGCATGGTACATCAACGAATCTGAACTGGATTATGCCCAAATTCCAGTGATTCAAAAAAAAATGAGCAAATCCTTTGTTGTAAAAGGATGTGCTGGATCTGGGAAAACTGTTTTGGCACTTTGGAAAGCTAAAGAAATAGCAGATTCCAATCTTGGCACCTTCTATTTTGTGGTTTATACAAAAGCCTTAAGGCAGTTTATTAATGATGGTGTAAGGGAAATAGGACTACCTGATTCTAGGGTGGTGCACCATTACAAATGGAAACATAGCTTAAATAAACCTAAAGCTGATTATGTGATTATAGATGAAGTGCAGGATTTTAATAAAGATGAACTATCTGAATTACAAGAGTCAGCAAACAAAGCCTTCATTTTATTTGGTGATTCAGCTCAACAGGTATACAAAGGTCTTAAAAAAGATCTCATGACAATGGAGCAAATCGCTTATCACACTGGACTATCAATGGACCAATTGGTTTTAAATCATCGCTTACCAAAAAAAATAGGACGAATTGCTGAGTATATCAATTCAACAGGTGATTCCTTAGAAAATGTTTGCACAAAAGAAGGTCCAAATAAACCATTCCTTGTTAAAACGGGAAGTTGGCAAGATCAATTGAATTTTATTAAGGATACTATAGATGAAAGAGGATATACAGATGTTGGGATTTTATTTCCAGATAATAAGCATGTAAAAAATGCTGATGAATACTATCAAAAGAGGGGAATTCTTGTTGAAGCCAAATATGACATCAATTGGCCAGATGATACAAAATTCAATTTAAATTTCCATAGTGAGAACCCCAAACTTATGACCTATCATAGTTCAAAGGGCCTTCAGTTTGAAGCTGTTTTTATTCCAGGCTGTTCAATGGAAAGTTTGCCAGGAGGAAATATTAACCCTCTTTATGTGGCTATGACAAGAACGTATCAAGATTTGTTTGTGCTATTTACTGGAAATCTCACTGCACTACTTAAGGAAATTCCTAAAAATTTATTTGAGCAAATTGATTTAACAATAGAAGTTGATGATCTCCCATTTTGAAAATCAAACTTATGAGCTACTTTTATATACCAACAAGCAATTTAAATCTTAATAATATACTTTCAACGGAGAGTATTTCACCTTTTGTATTTTATGAAAAAAGAGGTTTTGGTTTCAAACGCTATGAAAAAATTAATTCTAATCAATTCAATAATACATTTCTAGCTTATAGTGCTCTGCCAATAATTCCAATAATTATTAGTGATCGTGAAGAATTTCCAATTTTTATAAGGATTCCACAAGAATATCTTTTGGGTCATCGAAAACATAGCATAAAAGGAAAGGAAATATATCAGATAGACAGTACTATATACCTTAGATGGACAAAATGTATAATTATCGTTAGTAATGATGATCAACGAAAAAAACTTATTGCTTCCACAGGAAAAAGTTTAGAAATTAAGAATTCAACGTACTATTTAGATTCAATTTGTGTATTGAATCAAGAGTTTATTGATACATTTGAATGGGAAGATTCTTTATTAAATGAAATATATGATTATAATTATTTTAATAATGAAAAGGTACTTTATGATCAAAAGATAAATAAATTGAAAGGACTTGTTTATGGATACGCCAGCGGATTGTTAAGAGAGCAACCTAAGGAAGTTATTGAAGGTAAACAATATTTTCAAGATTTTATTAATGTATTTTCTGGCTTAATGAATGATCTCTCTTTATATTCATCTGGTACAAATAATATAAAATCTACTAAAGATTTTGATTCTCAATTCAAAAAATTACAAATCCTTAAGGAAAGGATAAACATTTTATTTTCTTTTAAAGAGCAATGCCATATAAACAAAACGATTCTTGAAAAATTTAAAATTGATGATGCAACTTTAAAATTGCTTGATACTTACAAATATAAGAATTATTCTATACTAGATATTATAAGACATTTTATAAAGGAGCAGGACAAGAATTTAAACACAATCAATGATCTTATAGATTTGCTTATAACTCAAGGGAAAGAATTTATTCGTTTTGGATCACAAATTTCATATAATAAACTTGTTGGTGATTTTAATCTGATCATTGACCTGGTAAATGATAAAATTAGTCATTATCAGCATAGTGAAATAGTCAAAAATAAACTAGAAAATATTCCATTTCAATTAAATAATAATAATGAGATTGAATATACTAACCCAAACATTTCTTTAGAGGAGAAAATAGGTTTTAATATTATAGCTAACGATCTTCTTAATCGCTTTGAAATGTCTTCCAGCGATGATATTGCCCAAGGTAGAAAAGATATAATTGTTGGCATTGCTAATAAAATAAAAGAATTATATAATGTTCAAGATAATAATGAGCTTACTTATTTACGAAGACTACACAAAAGCCTAACAACTGTAGGTGTTGGCTTTAAAATAAACGAAATAGAGAGTTTAACTTTTCAATCAATTGCAGTTTTTCTTAGTCGATATGCTGATGTATCAAAATTTCAAGATTATTTGGAAAAGAATAAAATATCTAAATTAGGTTTAGCATATGCATTTTGGGGGACTGCTTATGGTTATGCGAATTTATCCAAGATCTTTCTATCACCATTGCAATCAAATTTAAATACATTGCAAATTATTATTAATTACTTTTTAGAATTAGAAGGTAATAATAATCTTACCATTAAATCAACTAATCCGCCTGATAAAAATTTAACTCCAGAATCCAGAATTGTCGAATGGGAGATCAATAAAAGAACTTCTTCTTGTGAAGAACCTGTTTCTCTCTACCAGAGCATGCAAAGCTTCAAGGATTTTATTAAAAATAGTGATAAGTTAAACAAAGACCAAAATTGGATTAAAGAAATAGAATTATGTAGTAAAATAATCACAAATCAGATATTACCTAACGATCCAACGTTTAAAAAATCATATGTTTCTGAATTCCATTTATTATTATCGAAAAGAAGTAAGCATTTAAAGAATTTTGGAAAAGCGAAAATAACTGAAGCAACCAAGCTATTTGAACAATTTATTAATATGTATGAATAAAATAGAATAAAATAAAATAGAATAAGGAGATACGATGAACTTCTACAATCTATCAAATTCTCTTTTAGAAATAATTACCTATAGATCATCTTATGAGTTTGAGTAGCATAAAAATCACCAATGAGGCTGGAGAGGTTGTGAATGCACAAGCTCCGGTCATAATATCAGCAAGTCGTTCAACAGACATTCCGGCTTTTTATGCCGACTGGTTTATCGAACGCTGGCAAAAAGGGTATGTTAAATGGAAAAATCCATTTAATGGCACCTATTTGTATGTTTCTTTTCAAAACACACGGGCCATCGTATTCTGGTCAAAGAATCCAAATCCGATGTTCAAGCATATCGATTTTTTAAATGAACGGATAAAAAACTACTATTTCCAATATTCATTGAACGATTATGAAAAAGAAGGATATGAAGGGATGGTTCCAAAACTTCAGACTCGAATTGATATTTTCAAAAAATTATCAGATAGAATTGGGAAAGAAAAAGTCATTTGGCGGTTCGATCCATTGATGATAACACAAGATATAGATGTAAATGAACTACTTGAGCGGGTTAATAAAATTGGTGATCAATTGAAAAATTATACCTGTAAGTTTGTATTTAGCTTTGCTGATATTGCCAACTATAAAAAGGTGGAAAGCAATCTCAAAAAAGAGAAAATTCCATATAAAGAATTTACTCCAGATGATATGATTGCTTTTGCGAAAGGACTACAGAGATTAAATGAAAGCTGGGGCCTTGAAATAGGCACCTGTGCGGAGAATGCCCCCTTGGAGGAGTATGGTATTATTCATAATAAATGCATTGATGATGACTTATTTATCAAGCTATTTAATAATGACAAAAAATTAATGGATTTTTTGGGAGTTGAAATTGTCGAACCAGATTTGTTCAACCCTCAAAAGAGAATCATAAAAAAGAAACAATTAAAGGATAAAGGCCAGAGAGCATTATGTGGATGTATGATTAGCAAAGATATTGGCCAATACAATACCTGTCCACATGAATGTATTTACTGCTATGCCAATACATCGATTGACATAGCTAAATCAAATTTTGAAAAATTTAGAGCAAATACAAATTCCGAGACAATTACAGGAGAATAAACAATGATAAATTACGCTCATCAGATTGCTAAACTAACCAATCCAAGTTTTCAGCAAATACGTAAAACCGCGGGAGAAAGTATCGCTTATTTGACAGATCAGGAAAAAAAGGATTTATGGCAAAAATTAGACCGAGGTGTCAGTTTGTTGAATTCTCATGAGTTGCTATGCCTGTACCTTCATGCCTATGGGAATATGCACCAAGCTAAACTTCTGGATGCTTTTGAAAAACTACCTAAAGACCTACTAAAAAGGCCTTTCCACCTGATTGATTGGGGATGTGGTCAAGCAATGGCAACTGTAAATTTATTTGACTACTTAAAAGAATGTGGATTTCAAAACAATGTTTCAAAGATTACCTTAATTGAACCTTCAAAAGCTGCACTTGAAAGGGGAGTTCTACATACTAAACAGTATTTGCATAATCCAAAAATCCTTGAACCCATATGTGATTATTTTGAAAATATTACCCCTGGTCAAATCAGAAGTGAAAAAGATATTCCTCAAGTTCATGTCTTCTCAAATATCCTGGATGTCGCCCAAATTGATTTAAAGCATTTAGCCACATTAATAGATACTTCAGTTAATTCAGAAAGCTTCCTGTTGTGTGTAGGTCCATTAAACCCTACCAATCAAAGGATCGATGCTTTTTTAAAATATTTTAAAGAAGAAACTGTTGAAAAGCTGTATTCTTTTGAGACTTACAATTATTTATCGGGACTTATGCGAAGCCCTAAAACATGTAAGTTGAAACTTTATAAGCTTACTGCTAACAAAGATGGGCACTTAATTCCCATCAAATATTTTCCTCCTGTACAATTTCAGGCAGCCTATGAACTGGATGCAATAAGGGCCGCCAGAAAATCCCAAAACAGAGAATATAATAATAGGTTAAGCCATTTTGAAGTAGCTGCTCCTTTTGACCTTGGAGCAAGTGTATATGATGATGTTCATCCGATTTTGGCAGTAGCTAATAATATTATCACTCGAGGTTTACCTACCAAGGCAAGCATCTTTGTTGAAGAAAAGATTTCAGAAGAGCTTCACTTAACACAAAGAACTGTTGAATATGGTGAAATAAAGTATATGTCGACAAGCAAGCTTGTACTTGAAGATATAGAAAAGTCTTTTTTGTCACTCCTTGATAAAACTTTAGATATCACTTTGGAGCAGGAATTAAAGCTTCAATTGTTATTGACACCAATAGCGGTTGCCAGATTTCAAAAAGTTTTGGTGGAGGCCATAATAACAGGTCATTTATCATTGGAGCAGGACAATTGGAAAATGTTGGTAGAAGAGGAAGATGTGCCATTTGCATCCCTGGCTATAAAAGATTTTGAGGAGTTGATCCATAATCTGACCCAGCTCAGTGAGATTTACGGTGATTTTAAACTTCCCTTTATTGAATTAAAGATTATAAGCAATAAGATTTTTAGTAAATCACCTTTACATTTAGAGGCAGAGGTACATTTAGAAGCGGGTAATTTCTTAAAACAACAACAGTATGATTTGGTAGTAACACAATCGGTACTAAAAAGTGTTTCCAAAAATATTGATGCCTTTAGTAAATTCAATGCGAAGAACAATTGCTATTTCAACATTCGCACAATATCAAAAGCAAGAACCGACCGGGTTATTTATACATCTGACCGGATTCAATATAAGTCCCTGGTTGAGAAAGACTCGCAAGGTAATTATATAGAAACTGATAAGACAAAAGCATATTTTACCTATTTTTTACAACTGCTGTTTAGAAAAGATGAATTCAGACCTGGTCAGTTGCCAATCTTAGATAGAGCATTAAAAAATCTACCTGTTATAGGATTGTTACCCACGGGTGGTGGCAAATCATTAACTTATCAAATAGCAGCCTTACTGCAACCAGGAGTAACCATTATCATAGATCCTTTAAAATCCCTCATGAAGGATCAATATGATGGGTTGGTTAGCAGTGGAATTGATTGCTGTGCATATATCAATGGATCACTTTCGGCAGAGGAAAGAAGAGAAAGAGAAAAAAAATTGGAATCATCTCAATTGCTATTTATATTCCTTTCCCCTGAACGGCTCTCAATTGCCAATTTTCGTGAAAGGCTTAAAAATATGCATGATCATAATGTATATTTTTCGTATGGAGTAATTGACGAAGTGCATTGTGTTTCGGAATGGGGGCATGATTTTAGATTTTCTTATTTACATTTGGGTCGAAATCTGTATAATTATGTACGGGCTAAGGAAGGTGCTATTTCACTATTCGGATTGACAGCTACTGCATCCTTTGATGTTTTGGCAGATGTAGAAAGGGAATTATCTGGAAATGGTTCATTTGAATTGGATGCAGATGCAATAGTTCGATTTGAAAATACCAATAGACTAGAGTTGCAATATAAAATTGAAAAAGTACCTGTTAAATTTGAGGCAGATCGGTATTATGATCAATCCAATAAATTGCCGCCACACCTTCCTAAAGCTTTAAATATAACAAATCATTGGCCTCAATATGATTCCAAAGGAGATTTTATAAAGGACTACGTAAATAATATCCCTGCGTTTTTGCGAGAAATTCAGCAAGAACAGAATATTAAGCTTATTAGAGATAGATTTTTAGAAAGACAAAATACAACTGAGATAAAAGAGCAGGAACTATTTGTGAAAATGCCTGATAATTTTCATCATTCTGATATTACATATAATCAAGCTGGAATTGTTTTCTGTCCTCATGTAAATAGTACTGGAATATCAGTTAATGTTAATGCAATAAAAATAAAGACAAATGATGTAACTCATGTAGGTTCCTTTTCAGGTAAAGATGAGGATGAACAATCAATGAGTAACCTTGAGAAATTTAGAGATAATAAGCTCCCCTTAATGTTTGCTACTAAAGCTTTTGGAATGGGAATAGATAAACCCAACGTCCGATTCACTGTGAATATGAATTATTCGAGTTCACTGGAAGCATTTGTCCAAGAAGCAGGAAGAGCGGGAAGAGATAGAAAGATTGCATTGGCTACAATTCTTTTTTCCGATTATACTTTAGTAAAAATTAATAGGAGCTATCAAGATCAACAGTTTCCTTTATATATAATTAAGAACAAATGGTTTTTAAAAGATGATTTGACTGAAATATTGAATTTTTATAATTTAACAATACCAGATAATGTATTATTATATGCAACTCCTTCAGCTGACATAGTTAAGCTCCATTGTAGAACAGATAATCAAATTTTCGCTTGGAATAATTGTGAAACAGAGTGCAATAATTTTAAAACTTGTGAATTAGCCAAAGTTAATATTGAAACAAAGGGCTGGAAAACAGAAAAAGAACTTTTACAATATTTACATGCCCAAAGCATTAATTTAAGCAAAAAGAATTTTCAATATTTAAGTGCTGATTATCAATCTGTTATGTTCTTCTTTAATCAATCTTTTAAAGGAGATACAATAGAGAAAATT
>JAEWLI010000202.1 GCA_023393375.1 Bacteroidota bacterium | reverse complement strand
ATATAATAGGTAAGGCTCTGCAAAAAATTTATATATTTAGGAGGGATGTCAGAGATTTTGTCAACCCCGAAATCTGTCAATGTTGTGTTTCCTCCTTTTTCCAGAAAAGGATGGAAAAGAGAAGGCTGGTTAATCGCATCCAAAAGAATTTTCTCATGATTCCCCATTAAAGCCAATACTTGAAAGCCTTCTTCTTGCAAATTCATGATATAATCCAAAGTAGATTTACTGGAAGGGCCTTTGTTGATATAATCACCTAAAAGAAATAATGTGTCATTTTTATTAAATTGTAAGATCTCCTCAACCAGATAGCGAAAGGTTTTATAACATCCGTGAATATCTGTTATTACAAATTCCCTGTTCATATCCACTATGCTTCAGGAATCTTTACTTCATCATTTAAGCCTGCTACGCCACCAGAAACTATAAACTTCATCACATCGGCACCCGGAACCTCTAAAAGCGTAATTATTTCTTTGGGTACAACAAACAGGTTTCCTGAGATATTGTATGAGTGAGGGAGATAAACGGCAATTTTTCCCGGAAGTCCAAGACATTCAAGGTCATCACGAGTAATAAAACCCAACTTTTGAATCCCGGTTTCTTTATTCATGGTAACCAGAACGGCTTGGGTAAATCTTCTTTTATCACCAACAAAGGCCGACATGAGATCTTTTAATGAAGTGTAAATTAAATTAGCCAATGGAAGCCTGATAATCAGTTTTTCCATCAGATCAAAAATGGGGCGGATCATCAATGTAGATCCTAAATATCCAAAGACAGTAATTATCACAAGGATTAGTAATAATCCCAAACCGGGAACAGGCAGGGGTATCAAATTATCCAACCACTGAATAGCGGCAGATATTATGTATATGGTCAAGCTTAATGGGACTATTAGTAATAGGCCTCTTAAAAAATAGTTCAGGTATCTTCTAATTGTAAATGATGACATGACTTGATATATTAAAGTTTAAAAAAGCACCATCAGTGCATATTACCCTAAATATATGTGATTTTTCAATCAAATCATTCTACAGGCTAAGATAGTTTTCACCGAAAAAAACGTGCTTTCTTCATCAAAGAATATCTAGCTTCTATGTATCATTACAAAAAATTCAGTAAATCTAATCAACAAATCAATTTAATTATAATATCGCAGCAAACCTATATTATCGTCTCGCAGATAAACATAATTAAATAGATATCCCCATAAAAGACATGAACGCAATCCCCATCAGGCCGGTGATTAGCATAGTAATACCAAGACCTTTTAATCCGGCTGGCACATTGGAATATTTTAGTTTCTCTCTGATCGCAGCAAGCGCAATAATCGCTAAAAACCATCCAATTCCAGAACCAAAACCATACACTGCAGATTCAGTGAAGTTGTACTCTTTCTGAACCATAAAAAGTGATCCACCCAAAATGGCACAGTTCACAGCGATTAATGGCAAAAATATACCCAAAGAACCGTACAAAGCAGGAGAGCTTTTTTCAATTACCATTTCTACCAATTGTACCATAGCAGCAATTGTGGCTATGAACATGATGAATTGTAAAAAGCTAAGGTCTACATCGGCAAATGCCGGACTTAACCATACCAGAGCTCCTTCACCCAAAACATATTTGAGTAATAACCAGTTAAGGGGAGCAGTTATGGTAAGTACAAATATTACTGCCAGCCCTAAGCCAAATGCTGTAGTCACCTTTTTAGACACCGCAAGAAATGAACACATGCCCAAAAAATAGGCAAATACCATATTCTCGATAAAGATTGATCTGATTGCTATATTAAATAGTTCCATTGAAGGTTCAGTGTTTATTTTTCAACATAACCAGAGGCAGCCCTCTGAATCCAAATGATAATACCTAAAATCATAAAGGCACCAATCGAAGTGACCATTAATCCATTGGTCGGGAAATTAGCCAATCCCACGCTTTCGAATACCTTAAATCCAAATAATGATCCTGAACCTAGCAATTCTCTGAAGAATGCAACAGCTAAAATGATCCAGGCATAACCTAATCCACTTCCCAATCCATCCAAAACTGAATCATAAGCCTTGTTTCCCATTGCAAATGCTTCCAGTCTCCCCATCACAATACAATTTGTAATGATAAGTCCAACGAATACAGAAAGCATTTTGTACATGTCGTAGTAATAAGCACGTAAAACTTCACTTACTAATGTAACCAAAGTTGCTATTATTGCCAATTGAACGATGATTCTGATCCGGGTAGGAATAAAATTCCGTATTAAAGATACAATCAAATTGGAAAAAACGACAACAAATACCACAGCTATTGACATAACCAAAGTTGGTTCTAATTGCACAGTTACAGCAAGGGCTGAACATATACCCAAAACCTGTACTGTAATCGGATTGTCATCATTCAGTGGATCAGTAACAAATTTCTTTCTCCTTTTAGATAATAAAGGTTCTGAGGGTTTCTTTACCGGTTTATCTACAGCTCCTACACTCATATCTTAATTTTTAATAATCCTAACTCAAATTTAAAAACATTCACCTAAGCACCAGGTCCCTCCTGCTCTATCAGGTTGGGGTGAGTATCTTCAATTTCTCCTGGTTCATCAGCTTCATCAGGCACCACAGGCCCCATTTCTTTCAGCTTTTGAATATACATATCGTATAACCTGAAATAATTTTGAATCATGGCATTTACTCCCCTGCCAGTGATAGTAGCTCCTGCCATACCATCCACATGGTGGTCATCCAATTTATCTTCAGGATTTTTTTCACTTCTCAGCATTTGGACGGACATTAATTGACCAAGATCGTTGTATATTTTCTTTCCTTCAAAACGTTCCTGTACTACAAGTTCTGTAATTCTTGCACCCAATCCCGGTGTTTCACTTGCATGATCAAATCTCACACCCCTTATGGTTTCCAAATCAGTTTCCAAAGCGATATAACCCCAAATATTGTCCCATAACCCTTGGCCATATACCGGGAAGATATAAGCATCTACTTCGTCAGTACCTTCCTTTTTAAACATAAAAACCGGCAGTTGCCTTTGATCAGGATTAACTTTAAATTGCTTTGAAATATCAACATCTTCCGCAGAAATACCTTCTAATTCTTCACCTGTTGCATTGACAACAATTGAATTAATTCTGGTGTTGTAAACATTCCTTACATCCATTGTTTCATCCAGCGTCATAACTGCACCCAGGATCTGACTTTTGGTATCAAGTTCAACAGATTTCATCTGTTCTGGTTTCAAAACCTGTGATGCTATCGATAATACACCACCCACTACAACAGTAGTGATGGCCATAAATATGATAATATAGGTATTAGACTGTCGCACGTTGAATCCTCCTCTTTTTGTTTGCTTGTACTACATAATAATCAATCAAAGGTGCAAATACGTTCATTAACAATATCGCCAGCATGATTCCTTCCGGATAAGCGGGATTTACCACACGAATCAATATGGTTAATACTCCTATTAAGAACCCAAAAATCCACTTTCCTGTTTCAGTTTGTGCCGCAGTTACAGGATCCGTTGCCATATATACTAATCCAAAAGCAAAGCCCCCTGTGACCAGATGATAATAAAACGGTAATTGCATAAATTCATTTGATCCTATCAGATTAAATAAATACCCCATGCTAACACCACCTAATAAAACACTCAGCATGATCTTCCAACTGCCTACTCCTGTAACTATAAGCAGCAGTGCACCTAAAAGGATCGCAATTACCGATGTTTCTCCAATCGAACCCGGGATAAAACCGACAAACATATTTTTCATAGTGTACATATCGGATTTCCAATGACCTTCAAATCCATCCAGCACCAGGCGTCCGTTGTTAAGGGAGTCAGCTTTATGTTGTGCTATCTGAGCAGCCCGTTGCTTGGCAGGTGTTGGATTGCGTTCAGCATCCGATCGTGCTACCTCTGCTGTAGTAATAGCCTGACTGGCTTCTACACTTTTATCAGCTCCTATTGCTAGTGGGGTAGCTCCGGAAAAACCTTGTACAATTTCAGTTTCATTTTTAGGAAGATGAGTCCAGATATCACCGGACATCTCAGATGGATAAGCAAAATATAGGAAAGCACGGGCTACTAGTGCTACATTCAATATATTCATTCCAGTGCCTCCGAAAACTTCCTTTCCTATAATTACAGCAAATGCAGTTGCCAAACCCACCTGCCATAATGGGATAGTGACCGGCAGGATCAATGGGATCAACATACCTGTAACCAGAAAACCTTCGTTGACCGGGTGACGCCTGATGGTGGCAAAAAGAAATTCTATTCCCAAACCAACTGCATAGGATACAATGACAATAGGAATAACCAGTTTTACGCCCAGCCAAAGCTTTTCTCCAAACATATCCCAAACTGAAGTTGTTTCGCCCGTAGCCAGAAAATGTTGGTGACCAGCATTGTAAATGCCAAATAATAGACATGGTACCATAGCCAAAACCACTGTCATCATCAAACGCTTCAGGTCAATGGCATCTCTTATTTGGGCACCCCGGGGTTTGGTAGTATGATCGGGTGTGAAAAGAAAAGTTTCCATTGCCTCAAAAGCATAATACCACTTTTCAAGCTTTCCGCCTTTCTCAAAATGCTTTTTTTGTTTATCAAGTAATTTTCTTATCCCTTGCATATATAATTAACTATATTGTATCAAATTAATTCCCTTTCTGATGATATCCTGGATTTCATGCTTGGAAACATCAATAAATTCGCATAGTGCCAGGTCTTCCTCCACTACTTCAAAAATTCCTAATGCTTCCATTTCGTCGTAATCTTCTGCAAGAATAGCCTTAATCAGGAAAGTAGGAAGAATATCCATTGGCATTACCTTTTCAAAAACACCTGTTTGAACAAATGCTCTCGCTTCACCTCTGGTGTTCGTGTCCAGTTTATATTCTTTGTTGGGATTAAGAAATGACAGTAACCCAAATGCCCTTTGAAAACTCACGCGGTTGGTAATTGGCCTCAACCATCCCATAAATTCAAATTGCCCCCCTTCAGGAATTACAGTAATCATATTGTCATAATAACCAATAAAACCTTTTCCTGTAATTCTTTCCCCTGATAATACATTTCCAGAAATATACCTCAAATCCTCTCCGGTTACATTATTACCTACTAAAGCATCAATACACCCTCCGGTATATGTGCGATAATACTGAGGATTTTTTACTTCAGAACCTGCTAAAGCGACAATTTTTGAAGCATCATATATGCCTTCTAAAAATAGCTTGCCAATTTGCACCACTCCTACCGGATTCACAGTCCATACAATGTCGCCTTTGCCAATTGGATCAAGGTGATGTATCTGTACACCTACATTTCCAGCTGGATGTGGGCCTGAAAAGCCCGTCAACTTTACACCTTTGGCTTTGCTAAATACAGGCGATACTTCACTTTCTGCATTATAGTTGACAAAAATTTGTCCTGAAGTAAATTTTTTAAGTACATCGACACCAGCTTGAAAATACCTTTCCTGTCCTTTTAATAGATAATCATAGTCAGGTGCTAAAGGACTGGTATCAAAAGCAGATATAAATATGGATTTTGGGGAATCAGTTGGATTAGCAATAACGCCAAAAGGACGTTGTATGATGTTTGGCCAAACTCCACTTTTTAAAAGACTTTCTAATGCTTTTTCCTTGGTCAAACTTGTTAGATCTGAAACTGAATAAGCAGGGAATTTTTCATAGGTCAATTTTTCGTCAGCTAAAATGACTATCTCCAATAATTTTCTTTTATCTCCCCTGTTGACGGCAACTACTTCTCCACTGACCGGAGAGGTAAACAGGATCTCTTCCTTCTTTTTATCTATTAAGATGGGAGTACCCGCCTTTACGATGTCACCTTCGGCTACCAAAGATTTGGGACGTAGGATATCTTTAAAATCAGTGGGTTTTATTGCGTAGGTTTTAGGAAGAGGGTTTCCAGATGTTTTTTTGTCAGCTTTCCCTGCAAGATTAATGTTAAATCCTTTCTTAAGCTTTATCGTTTCCGCCATTTTCGATCTATAACAAGTGTCTCAAATAAAAACGTTGCAAAATTAAAAAATTTTTGATCAATAAAAATCTAAATTGAAATTATAAATCTGCTTTTATCAGCACAAAATCAATAGAAGAGTAAGTTAAAAAAATTAATTAGCCTTTAATTACATGAATTTTCTTATATAATTGAGCTATTAAGATACATTTACTGTCATTTTATCAATTGCATAAGCTACTTTTTCCATCAACCACATAGGTGTTGAAGTGGCCCCACAAATACCCACAGATTGTTTTCCTTCAAGCCATTCGGGACAAATCTCATTTTCATCTTCAATAAAGTAACTGTTTTCATTTATTGATTTGCAAACTTTATACAAAGCTTTTCCATTAGAACTTTTTTTACCGCTTACAAACAAAATCACATCATGCTCTTTGGAAAATGCAGCCAATTGAGGTTCCCGGTTCGAAACCTGGCGACATATGCTGTCGTTGGGATGAAAATCTTCAGGTTGTAAATTACCCTTAGCTTTAATTATCCTTTCCTCAATAAGTGATTTAATCCGGTAATAACCATCTGTACTCTTGGTGGTCTGACTGAAAAGTGTAATCGGTCTGGAATAATCCAGTTTGTTCAAATCCTCTTCGGTGGTAACAATAATGGAATTACCTTTTGTCTGTCCTGCCAAGCCAATTACTTCGGCATGGCCATTTTTTCCATAAATCACAATTTGTCCATCTTCCCGGATCATTTTGTCATATGCATTTTTGACCCTGTTTTGTAATTTCAAAACCACAGGGCAGGAAGCATCAATTAATTCAATATTATTTTGAAGGGCAATTTGGTAGGTTTCGGGAGGTTCTCCATGAGCCCTAATCAGCACTTTGCAGTTTCGAAGATTGGACAGTTCTTCCCTGTTGATGACTTTTAATCCCTTTTCAGTCAATCGTTGAACTTCTTTATCGTTATGTACTATATCGCCTAAACAGTATAGTGTTTCGATGTTCTGCATCTCATCTTCAGCCATCTGAATGGCAAATTCTACCCCGAAACAATATCCGGAATTACTGTCTATTGCTATTTTCATGAGTTTATTACAGGTTTGTTTATATCATTTTTTCCCTGGCAAATTCCACCACTTTTTCTACCTGTTCTTTAAAACTTAATTCTGACGTATCAATGTCGATCGCATCATCGGCTCTTTTCAAAGGGTTTATTTCCCTGCCTGAATCTATCCTGTCTCTTTTCATCAGATTTTGTTTTACAGCTTCAAACTCAGCGGCCATATTATTTTCCGCTAACTCCTTAACTCTCCTTGCTGCACGAATGTTGACATCGGCAGTCATAAATATTTTAAGATCAGCATATGGAAAAACAGCAGTGCCAATATCCCTTCCATCCATGATCACGCTGGACCCTTCTGCCATACGACGTTGTTGAATAGTCATTGCTTCCCTGACTTCTGATATCACACTGACTTCGCTCACCCGTTCTGTTACCTCCATCCTTCTGATATCATTTTCAATATTTTCACCGTTAAGCCAGGTTTCATATTTATCAGTTTCAGGATTGTACAGAATATCCACTTCCATTTGCGCCAATGCATTTTTCATTGCTTCTCGATCATCCAGGCTTATGTTATTTCTCGTAAAATACAAAGTTGCTGCCCGGTAAGTGGCTCCGGAATCAATATATTTAATTCCCAATGCCTTTGCGACTGCTTTGGCAGTAGAACTTTTTCCGCAACCGGAATGGCCATCAATGGCTATTATAATTTTCTTCATATGGTATTAACAATCTTTTGTTGGGCATGGGATTGGCTTTCCTTTTGGCAGACTTCTCCCTTTTGTCTGAGTTGATTTACAACTTGAAAAACCTAAAGATAAAAATAATATTAAGATGATTAACCTTCTGGAATATTTCATCAAGAGTGGTTTCTTCGGTATTCTCATTTTTATAAAAATTTCGTACAAATATAAAGTTTTCTGTCTGTTTAATCCGTCATTTTCACGCTTGTTTTATAATCGAATAAACTTAACTCACGTAAAATACAGATCATTTAGTTAATTGATAAAAACAAATACTGATAATTGCATAAATTATATCCGGCTTTTAGGACATAGAGCGTGCATTTCATTTACATTCGCATTTTATCCCTAATTTTAAACGATGTTTTGTTGATACTATTTTAAACCTATACAATCATGACCAGAATTAAAGGCCAAATCATTGATATTGAAAAAAGGGAAATATTTTCAGGGTATATTACTTTCGATAAAGATTCGGGTATACAAAAGATAGAAAAAGCCGATCATGATTCCAATCAATACATTTTACCTGGATTTATAGATGCGCATATCCATATTGAAAGTTCCATGCTTACACCTGCAGAATTTGCGAGGATAGCAGTCATACATGGCACCGTAGCCACGGTATCAGACCCACATGAAATAGCAAATGTTTTGGGTTTGAAAGGTGTGAAATATATGATAGACAATGGCAAAAAGGTTAATTTCAAGTTTCACTTCGGTGCACCCTCGTGTGTTCCAGCTACATCTTTTGAAACAGCCGGTGATGTCATTTCACCTGATAACATTGAAGATCTATTCCGCAATTACCCGGTGAAGTATCTTGCTGAAATGATGAATTGGCCAGGTGTATTGAATAATGATCCGCTGGTAACAGTAAAAATAGAACTTGCAAAAAAATATGGCCTTCCCGTAGATGGCCATGCTCCCGGATTGAAAGGTGAAAAAGCTGTTCAATATATTAATGCTGGAATTAGCACTGACCATGAGTGTTATCAATTGGATGAAGCCATTCACAAACTTAAAAATGGTATGAAAATATTGATCAGGGAAGGAAGTGCGGCCAGGAATTTCCCGGAATTATTCCCACTCATCAATCAATATGCCAATGATTTAATGTTCTGCTCAGATGACAAGCATCCCGATGAACTGATCTTAGGCCATATCAATGAGTTGGTAAAACGTGCTGTGTTAATGGGAGCAGATGTATTTGATGTGTTAAAAATCGCTTGTGTAAACCCAGTCCATCATTATCATTTGGATTCAGGTTTATTAAAAGTAGGTGACCCTGCCGACTTTATTGTGATTGAAGATCTAAAAAATTTTAAAGTGCAACAAACCTACATCAATGGCTCGTTGGTCGCTGAAAATGGCAAATCCTTTATCCCCAGGATAAATAGTGAAATCATTAATCATTTTCAAACATCGAAAAAATCTCCTCAGGATTTTAATTATTCCAATCAATCACTCGAAATTCCAGTAATTGTAGCCAAAAACCAGGAATTAATTACAGAAAAGATTTATGTGAAAGTGGATCGGGATGCTGAAGGATTTATACAACCTAACATTGAAAATGACATCCTCAAAATAGCAGTGGTAAACCGTTATGCTGAAGAACGTCCTGCTGTTTCTTTTATTAAAAACATTGGAATAAAAAAAGGGGCTATTGCATCAAGTGTAGCTCATGATTCACACAATATTATTGTGGTGGGTGTAGATGATGAGTCTATAACAAAAGTGGTGAATTTAATAATTGAGCATAAAGGAGGAATTGCAGCTGTAGACAATGACAGAGAAATGATTTTACCTTTACCTGTAGCAGGTTTAATGTCTCCGGATGATGGCTTTGAAGTAGCTGAAAAATATAAAGCACTTGATAATATGGCTAAATCATTGGGGAGCAATTTGTCTTCACCTTTCATGACCCTCTCATTTATGGCTTTATTGGTTATCCCGGAATTAAAACTGAGTGATAAAGGCCTATTCGACGGAATAAATTTTGATTTTGTATAAATTTATAACATCAACATTTATATAGTGATAAACATATCGTAAAAGCGTAAAAATTACAGTTGTAGCGCAGTAAAAGCCTTTTATTAAAATGATATTATAAAATATATATAATATTTTGCCATTTTCAAATAACTTTCACAGAATCATAGTTTTTTTTACTTTTTGCGTTTACCAAATAAATATTATTACGTATATTTCCATACATAAACAGTTTTACTTTTTAAGATTTCCATCGAAGTGCCTAATGAAAATTGTTAAATATTTGATGGATATTCATTTGTCAGTAACATTTTTTTAATTAACCATAAATGACTTATCAGTATGAAATTGAAGACTCGAATTTTAGACGCTTATTTTTTAAGGCAAATTGGCAGAAAGGGTATAGTAGCCACTGAAAAAGAAGTAAGGAGGTTTTTTGATGAAACTGGTTGGAGATTTTATGATATTGATGCCATGGTTAGAAATTTCACACAATGGAGAAGCAGTGTAAGTGAAATAGATATTAGGGTAGAATAAACACCTCCCTTTCACCTTCACTCTACCATCCTGAATTTTGGGAACATCCGGCTCAATCGAATCACAACTAAATTTAACCCAACTCCCTTCCCTTGTGAGTTAATATCCATCTTATTTAGAAGTCATATATTTTTTTAGCTGGTCACACAGCCTTCAGAGGCAGGGGAAACCGAGTCAATAAATTTTTTCAACACACCTGTGGTTGCCTTGCTTATTGGTTTCTTCCAGGCTTTTCTTCGCTGTGCTATTTCCTCATCTGATAAATCAACATGAAGCATATTTTTGGTTGCATCGATGGTGATAATATCTCCATCCTGCAACAAACCGATCATGCCACCTTCGTAAGCTTCAGGTGTAATATGACCCACCACAAAACCATGCGACCCACCAGAAAAACGGCCATCTGTAATCAATGCCACATCCTTGCCTAAGCCCGCACCCATCACTGCTCCTGTTGGTTTCAACATTTCCGGCATTCCAGGACCGCCTTTTGGGCCAGAATTGCGAATGACAATAACATCACCTTTTTTTACTGTTTGGCTAATACCATTCACTGCCTCATATTCGTCTTCGAATACACGGGCAGGGCCTGTAAAATATTCACCTTCTTTACCTGTGATTTTGGCAACAGCACCCTTTTCAGCCAAATTGCCAAACAGTATTTGAATATGCCCGGTTGTTTTAATCGGGCTGTTGAACGGCTGAATAATTGTCTGTCCTTTAGCCAGATCAGCTGCTTTCTCAAGGTTTTCTCCCAATGTTTTACCTGTAACCGTAAGCGTGTTCCCATCTAAAAAACCTTCATTCAACATATATTTCATCACACCTGGCACACCCCCTATTTTATGGAGGTCTTCCATAAGGTATTTTCCACTGGGTTTTAAGTCGGCAATAAATGGGGTGTTATCGCTGATCCGTTGGAAATCATGCAAAGTAAGCGGCACATCAACGGCTTTGGCCATGGCAATGAGATGCAAAACAACATTGGTAGATCCACCCAATGCCATCGTAATCCTTATCGCATTTTCGAATGCTGCCTTGGTCATAATAGAACGGGGCGTAATATTTTTCTCAAGAAGATTTTTAATCGCTTTACCAATCTGTGAACAATCCAGGTTTTTTTCGCTGCTTACTGCCGGATTGGAAGAAGAGTAAGGCAAGCTCATTCCCATACACTCAATTGCTGTGGCCATGGTATTGGCTGTATACATGCCACCGCAGGCTCCAGCTCCAGGAATAGCATTTTGTATGATACCTTTATAATCCTCGTCAGAAATACTTCCTTTTAATTTTTGTCCATACGCTTCAAAAGCCGAAACTATGTTCAAGTCCTCGCCTTTCCACCTTCCAGGCTTTACAGTGCCGCCATAGAGTAGAATAGCCGGACGATTTAATCGACCCAATGCGATCATGGCTCCGGGTAGATTTTTATCACAGCCCACTATAGGAATCACCGCATCATAAAATTGTGCACTGACTACCGTTTCAATAGAATCGGCGATAAGTTCTCGTGAAGGCAAAGAATATTTCATACCTTCATTGCCATTGGTGATGCCGTCACTTACGCCAATGGTGTGGAAAATCAAGCCATAAAGCGAGTCTTGTTCATCAACACTTTGCTTAACCCACTCTGCAAGTCCGTTGAGGTGCATGTTACATGGATTACCCTGATATCCCGTACTAACGATCCCCACCTGAGCTTTACTAAAATCCTTTTCTTTCATGCCCAGGCCATATAACATTGCTTGAGCTGCTGGTAAGGTTTCGTCCTGGGTTATTGTTTGGCTGTATTTGTTGAGTTTATTTTCCATAACAGAGAGGGTATTCTAAAAAATTAAAAAATAAGTATTGTAACAAATTTATAAAAATCTGTTTGGAAAGTATGTTTTGAAGGGTCTTTAATTATAAAGGAACAAAAAGTCTAAAAACCGGACGTAAACCTGTTTTATTTAATCAACTAGAAACAAAGGGAAATCACCTGCCAACTAGCAGGCGGTTGAAATCCCTTTCTTTTAAATTAAATATGTAATCCACATTCATTTTTAAAGAAATTCACCCATCTGCCTTCTCTTCTTTTTCCTTGTTTGGTACAATGAATACACCCAACAGATTCATAACCTAATTCCCTCAATGCATGTTGCGGCAATTTATGTTCAATATAATATTTTTCAAGATCCTCTTCTGAGATATCGATGATAGGATAAAACTTAATAATATTTCCTTTCTGTTCGAATACATCAAGCTTTTGGCGATGAGAATTTTGCCATCTCATCAAACCTGATACCCAGATCTGATAATTATCCTTGATCCTGTCTACAGGTTCTACTTTATTGATAGAGCAGCAAATATCCGGCTCTTTTTTCCATACCTCGAAGTTCCGGGTATATTCATTCTTCCACGCCTCCCCTTTCAACACTTCCACATTAAGGTTCAATAGCCTTGTGAGTTGATCTTTATAAGCCATTGTTTCTTTAAAGTGGTACGTAGTATCTATAAAATGAACTATTTGATCTGGCTTGGCCTGGGTAACCATGTGCAATAATAAAGCACTGGTGGTTCCGAAAGATGAAGTAACCAATATCCTTTCAAAATCTTTGTATACTTCACTCATCCTTTCGGAAGGAGCCATACTTCTGTACTTTTCATTCAATTGCTGTAAGTCTACCATTAGTCCTCCTTGTTCTGCAGCCATCCTGATGTGATTTGGTTGAGTGCTTTCACTTTATCTTCAAAATTTCCTTTAATTGTATTTCTTACCTGTTGCATCTGATCCAATGATTCCTGAATATTCAATGGAATAATGTCATTTAAAAATTCTTTTAATCGTTTCGCTATTGTAGGTGATTTACCATTGGTAGATATTCCTATTTTCAAGTCACCTTTTTGAACGATAGACCCCAAATAAAAATCACATAGTTCCGGGGTATCTGCTACATTTAGCAGGATTTTTCTTTTCCGTGCTTCAATTCTGATTTGTTCGTGAAGCTGGCGATTATCTGTAGCGAGAAATACCAGATCCTTGCCGTTGAGATCTTCCATCTCAAATTGTCTTTCGTTTATTCTGATTCTTGGAGATAAAGATGCTTTATCCCAAACTTCAGGGAGGATTTTATCAGCCACAATGGTAAGCTTTATTTCAGGGCTGTTATCCAGTAAAGAATTCAGCTTCTCCAACCCTACATTACCCCCTCCTACCAGCAGGACATCCAGTTGTTCTATTTTTACGAATATCGGATACAGGCGATTCATTTTTATACGGCATTGCTGTAATAGCTGTCATCCCAATGGAGCTGACTAAACGTTTCTTTTATGAGCTGATTGGAAGCATGTTTTACCACTTCACCAATTACTATTACAGCAGGCGAGCCAATATCATTGCTTCTTGCCAGATCCACTATTTTATCCATTGTACCGGAAACGATCCTTTCATTGGGTAGTGTACCATTCTGAATTATAGCCACGGGAATGTCACTTTTCCCACTGACAGAGAAAATACCGGCAATTTCTTCCAGATTTTTCATGCCCATCAAAATCACGATCGTTGCACTACTTTGAGCAGCTATTTTTACATCTTCAGAAAGCTGGTGATTTTTTGTTGTTCCTGTGATCACCCAAAAACTTTCATTCACACCCCGTACAGTCAAAGGTATTTTTTGGGATGCTGGAGCCGCAATGGCACTGCTTACACCCGGAATCACCTCAGTCTCAATGCCAAATTGTTCTGCATAGGTTATTTCTTCATGTCCCCTGCCAAAAACAAATGGATCTCCACCTTTCAACCGTACTACCGAACCATATTGCATGGCACACCTCACAATCAATTCATTAATTTCATCCTGATCGCACTTCATCATACCTCCACGTTTTCCAACAAAAATTTTAGGTGCATCTTCATGAGCATGCTCGAGCAGGCTTTTATTTACCAATGCATCATACAATACGACTTTGGCTTCGGATAAAGCTTTTACCGCTTTGAGGGTGATCAGTTCCGGGTCGCCTGGACCTGCACCGATCAATATAAGTTTACCTCTTTTAAACATTTTTTATGAGTTGTCTGCCAACACTTCTTTTGATCTGTAATCTTTTATCAGGTTCAGAAAATCTATAGATTCCTGTAAATAGCTTTCTGCGAATTCCCGGGTAGGTTCATTTTCTTTCATTCTCAATAAATACCCCTCAAAACCACCTTCAAAAGTGAAAATTCCGGTGTCAACATATTGCTTTTGAAAATCCCTGATGATGCCAATCTGGGTATTTACCCTTACATCCTTGTCCAATAACAATGCTTTTGCTCCTTGTACAAAAGCTGTATATGCATGATAAATGGCATCAGCATTAGCTCCATTGTCGAGTGAACCTTTGGCCCAGTCAATTTTTTCCTGGCATTCATACAGCAAAGTGGAAACAAGATCAATCATTACTCCTGCACACTCCCCTGCTTCTGTTTTTACTTCAAAAAGTTTATCGCTACCCCAGTCAATATAATCTTCTGGTTTAAGACTTGACGTTTCAGTCAATGGCTTTAGCAACTGATAAAAATAATTTTTGGTTTGTCGTTGGAAATAAGCGTAATAATATTCACCGTCCAAGCTGTTTTCGGCATAATCATCTAATAACTTGCGTAAAGCATCAGGGCCTCTGCGGCTTGGTATTTTAATGACTTTTTCTGCCAGAAAACCATCACCATTTCCACCAACTCCTCCACCCAAAACTACCTGAAGTGCAGGGAATACCATGGTGCCATTTTTTTGGGAACTACCATGAAAGCCAATTGAAGCTAAACCATGCTGACCACACGAATTGGGGCAGCCGCTGATTTTAATTTTCAATTCATTATTATAAATCAAATCAGGGTATTCTTTCCGGATAACTTCCTCCAATGCCACGGCAATATTGGTACTGTTGCTTATTCCAAGATTACATGAATCAGTGCCAGGACATGCTGCAATATCGGCCACGCTGTCGAAACCTGGCTCTGCGAGACCTAACTCATCGAGTGCCAGGAATAATGATGGCAAAGCCTCCGGTCTTACAAATCGCAATAGATATCCTTGGTTTACAGTGACCCTGGCATCATTAGCTGCATATTGATCAATAATGTCAGCAAAAAGCCGCGCTTTCTGATGGTCGATATTACCAAGAGGAAGTTTTACATAAACCCCATAAAACCCTTTTTGCTTTTGTTCAAAAACATTGGTTTTGTGCCAAGCATCATATTTCCACTGTTTCTCAATTTTTACTGCCGGATATGACCTTGCTTCCGGAATAATAGGATCAGGCACCAAAGTCAGGTCCACTTTAAGTGATTTTGCATTTACAGCTTTCCATTCTTCCTCAACTCTTCGCTTCAGTTCATCCAACCCAATGTCGGCTAACAAGAACTTGAACCTTGCTTTTTGCCTGCGCAATCTTTCACCATAGCGGTCAAATACCCTTATTACCCCTTCAGTAAAAGGAATTATCTGATCTTCTTCCAAAAACTCATATGCGGTAAGTGCATTGTACGGTATGGAACCCAAGCCGCCACCTATTAGGACTTTAAAACCTCTTTTTTCCTGACCATTTTCGATTTGTACTTTCGGAATAAAACCCAGGTCATGAATAAAAGTATATGCAGAATCTTTATCACTTGAAGAAAAAGCGATTTTGAATTTCCTTCCCATATCTTGGCAAATGGGATTTCTCAAAAAATAACGGAACATTTCCCATGCATAAGGAGAAACATCAAATGGTTCATCAGGATCAACACCTGCCGTGGCAGATGCCGTGATATTTCTGACCGTGTTACCACAAGCTTCACGAATAGTTACTTCATCTTCCTCCAGCCGTGCCCACATTTCCGGTGTACGGTCCAGACTTACGTAATGTATCTGAATGTCCTGACGAGTAGTTGCATGTAGGTTGCCGTATGAATATTCTTCAGAAATATCTGCAATCTTCCGTAATTGGTTGGTCGTAATCCTGCCTATGGGTAGCTTTATTCTTACCATTTGCACGCCAGGCTGACGTTGACCATAAATCCCTCTGATCAACCGCAGGCTACGAAATTTTTCGCTGTCGATATCTCCCGATCTGAACAAACGGATCTTTTTTTCCAAGTCAAGGATATCCTGAGATATTACCGGATTTTTAATTTCTGATTCAAAAAGTTGCATATATTGACATTTTTTAATTTTAAATTGCACAAAAAAAGGCCTTCCCACTATTTTGGAAAGGCCTTCTATATTTATAGACTAATCAACAAACTAATCCATTATAAAGCCTTTCCATAATGACATACAGCAACAACACATGCTATACACATGGTTCATGTGATTATTACTCATTTGGAAAGACTTACTACTGTTCATACATTTCAATTATTACTGCAAACATATCATTTTTTTATTAAATAAAAAATAATGAGCGTAGTTAATATCACTCCAAAAATAATATTTAGGCTCTAACCAAAAAATAATCGGTACGATAATTATATTTTGGAATATAATATATTGTATACATTGTCATTTTATCAGGTAAAAACAATAAAAATAATTGTTTTGATTTTATAAATACCAGTCTGTAACAGGGGTATTGAACACCCTAATAGGATAAATTTATACTTTTCTTTTCCCATATTTTTTTTAAAACTAACTTTACCGTTCTTATTTTTTTACAAATGCAAAGTTATTTTTATGAAAATAGAAATTAATAGATTAAATGATGCGGTGCATCTTCAAGCAGTTAATGAAGACGGAAATACCATTTCGATGGACGGTGCTCCAACTATTGGCGGAATAAATGCCGGATTCAGACCCATGCAACTTTTATTGGCTGGTTTAGGTGGCTGTAGTTCTGTGGACTTGATAGATATTCTGAAAAAACAACGCCAGGACCTTCGTGATATTAAAATCACCATAGACGGGGATAGAGAAAAACAAGCTGCTCCGGCTTTATTCACCGATATCCGAATGCATTTCCGGTTGTACGGCTCATTAGATAAACAAAAAGTAGAAAGAGCATTGGATCTAAGTGTAAATAAATACTGCTCGGTAGGAAAAATTTTGGAGAAGACGGCAAGGATCTCCTACACCTACGAAATAATTGATAATCAGGACATTTGATGAATTGAAACAATGAAGAAATACGATCATTTTGAAACCAACGCCATAAGATCACAACTCAACAGAACCAATGAACGTGAGCATTCTATGCCGATATTTGCTACCTCAAGCTTTGTTTTTGAGGATGCTGAGCAGGCCAGGGCAATGTTTGCCGAAGAAATACAAGGTAATATCTATTCAAGGTTTTCTAACCCAAACACTGAAGAATTTATAGAGAAAATGTGTGTGTTGGAAGGCACTGAAGATGGTGTTGCCACTGCCTCGGGTATGGCTGCAATGTTTTCAAGTATGGCTGCATTTTTAAATAGTGGCGATCATGTACTTGCATCAAGGTCGCTTTTTGGATCAACATTTCAGGTGATTACCAATATTCTACCCCGATGGAACATTTCCCATAGTTTTGCTGCTATTGACAAACCAGAAGAATTTGAGAAAAATATCAGGCCAAATACAAAAATGATTTTTGTAGAAACACCTTCCAACCCCGCTCAGGATCTCATCGATTTGGAATGGTTGGGAAAATTGGCCAAAAAACACGGATTGATATTGAATGTGGATAATTGTTTTGCTACACCTTATCTTCAAAATCCGGCAAAGTGGGGTGCTGATATAGTTACCCATTCTGCAACCAAATTTATTGATGGTCAGGGAAGAACTTTGGGTGGTTGTGTTCTTGGAAGCAAGGAATATATTAAAGAGGTCCGAACTTTTGCGAGACATACAGGGCCGTCATTGTCACCATTCAATGCATGGGTACTTTCAAAAAGTCTCGAGACTTTGCCAGTGCGAATGGACAGGCACTGCCAGAATGCTTTGAAGTTGGCCGAATACCTGGAATCACATGCAGAAGTAGAATGGGTGAAATATCCTTTTTTAAAATCACATCCTCAGCATGAGCTTGCCAGGAAACAAATGCGAATGGGGGGCGGATTGGTAACTTTTGAATTGAAAGGTGGAATCGAGAGGGGCAGAGAATTTCTGGATGCCCTTAACATGTGTTCTCTTACAGCTAATCTCGGCGATACCCGAACTATTGTTACTCATCCCGCATCTACAACTCATTCAAAATTATCGGAAGAAGATAGGCTGGCAGTGGGCATTACTTCTGGATTGATCCGGGTATCCGTAGGTTTGGAACATATTGATGATATCATTCAAGATATCGAGCAGGCTATTTCAAGATAGTAAGACTTTTTTTATAGTTAAAACAACGATAGCCCATTAGGTGGATTTATTTTTTTAATTTAAAGAGGGCATGTTACTTTTTACCATAATTTTCAGTTTATACCCCTGTGTTTGCTTATTTTTGTTTAAAAACAGCTTTAGCAAAATTGAGGATAATTCACCTAATCATTGCGTATCTTTTCGTGATCTGTCATGTTGCTACAGGACAGGTTATGATTATTGTTGATCACATTCCAAAAGCCACACCTGAAGGTGACAGTATTTTTATTACCGGAACTTTCAATTCGTGGAAAGCCAATGATCCCCAATATCAGCTTAAACGTCAACTAGATGGCAGATTGGCTGTTGAATTACCTTCAGATACTGGTAAAATAGAATATAAATTCACAAGAGGTGATTGGCAAAAAGTAGAAACAGATAAAAACAATCAGCTTATTGAGAACAGGAGTTATACTTTTGGTTCGTCATCAGAAATTAGGGTTAAGATTTACAACTGGATGGATCTGGGTGGTGCCAAAGCAATGCACTATCCCGTATTCTACTTTTTTCTGGTTGGCTTTTATGGCATTGGTATGCTGATTCTTGCCAGTCTGATCAAAAAAAAGTCCGATAGAAAATTCAGGATCTTTACTTGGGTAAATTTACCATTAATAATTACTTTGTGCCTCACGGTTTGGTATTATGAGTCCAATATCATCTTACAGAATTATTTATCTATGGCTGCAATGGCTGTGTTTTATCTTTGGGGTCCATTGATCTATGTACTTGTAAAGACAATTTTAAATGAAAATGCCACAAAATTCAAATTGATCCATTTCCTGCCATTTACTATAGTGGCTTTTTTTGCTTTTCTCAGGTTTACCGGCATCATCGATCTTCATTTTTTAATGGAGGAAATTTCACCTAATATTTATATAAACACAATTTTATGGATGGGAATAGGGATTGTATTAAATGCGGCTTATCATATTTTCCTATATCGATCTGTGATACAACATAAAGAAGCACTAGCTGAAATACCGGAACAGTTATTTGTAAAATTGATCGTGGCTATAAGCATACTTGCTTTAGTAATGACGATTATCAATCTTGGACTAATTTTATCGGGATTCAATAATTCTGTTCTGGGCAATTTCGAACCTACTTTATTTATTCTTTCAGGTGCAATATTGACAGAGGCGTATTTTATCTGGAAGTATCCGGATATTCTAAAGGACAAAACCACAGGAACATTGCTTCCCCCAAATGGAGAAAAGATTAAGGAAGAGCTGATTCGATTAATGGAAACAGAAAAGATATATACCAATCCGGACCTTACTATTTCAAGCTTATCAGAAATGCTTCATGTAAAACCTCATGTCCTTTCACAATTGATCAACCGATATTATAATAAAAATTACAGGGATTATATCAATGGATATCGGGTAGAAGAATTTATCAGAATGGTGAGGAGTAAAAAATACAAACACTATACATTTCTTGCACTTGCTCATGAAGTTGGGTTTAATTCAAAATCTACTTTTAACCTGGCATTTAAAAAAATCATCGGCCAGTCCCCAAGTGAATATTTTCAGGTGCTCACATAAGTGCGAAATTTTTATTTGTACGTCCTAAAATTCAAAATAAGTCGAAAATGACGTTGACAATAATAACATTTGAAGAAATAATTTATTTTTTATTATACAAAAACCACAATTATGAAAAAGAGCATATTACTATTAGTTTTTGCAAGTGTATACTTGCTAAATTTTTTCCACGCCGAAGCACAGAATGATGCCATGATGCAAGCATTTTACTGGAATGTACCAGTAGATGAATCTAATAAAAACGGATTCTGGTGGGATACCCTTTCAGCAAAAGCCCCGGAGCTAAAACGTGCAGGTATTACCGGATTGTGGGTGCCCGCTCCTTCAAAAGGCAATTGGGGCATTATAGATATGGGATATGGCGTTTATGACCATTATGATCTTGGGAATTATAACCAAAAAGGTAGTGTAGAAACCCGGTTTGGAAGCAGAAGTGAGCTTGAAAATATGCTTTCAGTGATGCATAACACTGATAATGGACAACCATGGATAGATGTATATGCCGACATTATTTTGAACCATGTCTACTCCAGCGATGAAAATGAAGAAGTGAATCCTGCGGTAAAAGAATATGTATTTGATGAAGCTTTTCGACATGGCACCCAATATGTGCCTTATCCTACCAATGAAATTAAATGGGTTATCCCTAATGCAACTGCAGGTGATTATTTTATCAAAATAAAAGGGTATTATCTAAACTGGGATGGCCATGAAAATGAGCGAGCATATGATTTGGAAATAGACTGGACAGGTAGTGGATTTAATGGGACATTCAGCTGGGAAAGTGAACCAAACAATGGAAATGGACAGTTTAATGTTTTCCCAGGTTCAGGACAGACCAAGCGTGGATTAATCTCATCGACTTCTGATATTGACGAGTATAAAGTAACCATGAATAGCTCAGGTGATTTGATAATAAAATTAACAGCCAGAAAAAATATAGATGGATGGGACTGGAACAATCAGGAAAATGGCTATTATCCCTTCGAAATATGGCACAATGGCCAAAATTTAGCAACAACAACACTACAAGCACGCACGAACACAAATCTTACATTTGTAAACCATACCGGTCCAGGAGAAGCTAATTTTCAATGGAATTATACCCATTTCCATCCTGTAGATCAAAATGATTATCTTACTAATTGGGAATGGAATGGTGGCAACGATGCTATCATTCCCAACACAAAAGGATTCGGCAATGATTTTAATACGTATAATACTACGGTTCAAAACAGGCTCAAAAATTGGGGATACTGGATGGCCGACGAGATTGGTTTTGATGGATTCCGCCTTGATTTTGTACGAGGATTCCAAATGGAATTTGCAGCTGACTGGATCAACAATCTTCCTCTTATCAATGGAAGTCAGCGATTTATAGTAGGTGAATATTGGGGTCCGGATTTCAGGATTAAAGACTGGGTGAATGGTTTAGCTGCGATGGGTGCTGATGCCGATGGATTTGATTTTCCACTTAAGACTTCTCTTACAGATATGTGCAATGGAAATGGCAGTAGTTTTGATATGCGGTGGTTGAATCACGCAGGTCTTGTGAGAAATACTCAACATGCACTTCCCGGTACTTCAGTGGTTACCTGGTTGGACAATCATGACACCGGGAAAGAACATGACAAATGGGTAACAAAAGACTGGAAGATGGGATATAGCTACATCTTAACCCACGAAGGCAGACCATGCATCTTTTATCCACACTACTATGGTGTTACATTAATCGACAATCATGATGCGGCCATTACAGTATCGATACCTGGTAATCTAAAAGAGGATATCAATAAACTATTATTTGTTAGAAAAACCTATTTGGGAGGAACCCTGGAAGTGCTAAGTGATATTGGCAATCCATACCCATTTGGAGATGCCCATGATGTGTATGTAGCCAGGCGTGAAGGTAATGGTACAAAAAGCGGTGCAATTATCGTGATCAATAATCATGATACTCAGACGAAAGGTTTGTGGGTAGATGCTTCTCCATCGGGATGGGCAGGATGGAATGGCACCACATTAACTAATGCTTTTAATTCATCACACACTACACAGGTTTATTCTGATGGAAGGGTTTGGGTAGAAGCTCCCCCAAGAAGTTACGCTATTTATGTAAGGCAGGGAGAATATGTTCCTTATACTGACCCCTCCGCCCGGATAGATAATACTTTTGAAGATTTAGGCAGAAACCCAGACATTCGGGAATTTAATGCTGTTTTATATCCAAATCCTGCTGGTCATGAAGCACATCTTAAATTTTTTTTACCTGAACAGGGATACGTTACTTTTTCTCTAACCGACTTGTCAGGTAAAGTGGTGAAAAGATTGAACAGGAATAATGGCAGGTTCAATCAGGGTGAACATACCATCGATCTAAATTTAAATGGCATAGCAAATGGCATGTATATTTATGAAATACAGTATAATGATAAGCGTGTCAGTAAAAAGTTTTCTATTTCGAGGTGAGGAATAAAGGGTCGTTTAGACTTCGCTCAACGACCATGCGGTTTCGTTCAATGACGACGCGACTTCGCTCAACGACTAATCCATCTGTATCCTTCGACTCCGCTCAGGATACGGATGCTCCCTCAACTATCCTCGACTCCGCTCAGGATACGTGTATCCTGAGCGGAGCCGAAGGATAATCTGTATATTCCATGAGGTATAAATCAAAACCTTTAGCCCAGAAATCTTTCTTTATTTCTAAAAGTCGAAAACCATTTTTCTCGTAAAAAGGATAGACCAATTGTGTAGTTCTGACGGTAATCTTTTGTAAAAACTGAAATTCTTCTAACAGTTTTAATTTGTAATTTAACAACCTGCTCCCCAGTGCCATTCCCTGATATTGAGGATGTATCATATCCCAGCTTATTCTGGCATGAGATTTATCATCGACAAAATTAAAACCACCACTGCCTACTACTTCCTGACCATTGACTAGCACATAATAATATTCAATTTCGTTTTCGAGATAATTTTCAAGGTCCTTTTCTTCTTCCGGTGAAAAGTATTCAGGAGTATTTAACCTAAATAGCTGAATAACCGCTTCTTTGTCTTGTGGTTGGTAAGGTCGGATGGTCGTTTCGACTCCGCTCAACGACCCTCCCGTATCCTGAGCGGAGTCGAAGGATACGGGTAGAGCGGAGCCGAAGGATACATTATTATGGTGTTTACAATTCGAATCATTCTTACATTCTGCTAAACCATGAAGTAAATTTGTTTTGCCATAAATCAGTGCTTCTTTCTTTTTCCTGCTCCAGCCCTGAACCTGTTTCTCCCGATAAAATGCTTTATCAATTCTATCAAATTCTTCAAAGTATACCAATTTGACAGGCAGGTGTTTCATTGTAAAATTAGCTCCCTCGCCATTTTGATGCTGCAGAAGACGGAGGTTAAGATATTTGGCACTTCCAGTGTAATAAGCACCATTCGAACACTCCAAAATATACATATACCCTTTGCTCATCTTCAATTCTTATTAATTAATTAAGCTAAGTTATGATCCCTGATATGGATCTCATAAGTAAGCAGATTCTAATTTTTTGCACATAATCCTCCAGGGATATCTTCTCCGGATCTATAAAGTAGTCCATCAGGTTGAAATTTTAGCGTTAATATTTAGGAATCTTGGAATGTTAAATTTTCGTTCCTCAAGACTTACTAATTAGCAATTTAATTAAATTTAATATAAACCTTTAAAAATACTGGAACAATTACAATTACTTCAGTATTAATATTTTTCCATCAAATAATATAATTGATTAACGAATACTTCCTAACTTTGTAAAATCTAATGATTTTGTATGTTTAAGTTTAAAATGGATTTGGTGAAGTAAATACCTTAGTTCTTAACCTAAGGTATCTTTCAATTAACTGCGGCATTTCCTGCCGATGTTAAATCTATGTCCGTATTGGAAGCGGAGAATTAATTACTTCAACAATTTAAATTTAAACATCATGAGTACTGAAAATAAATCCATTCACGATTTCGATTTTAATCTAATTTGCGAATATTTTTCGAATTTAGATCGACAAGGCCCAGGAAGTCCTGAGGTTACCGTCAAAGCATTGAATTTTATTGATAATCTTACCAACGAATCAAAAATTGTTGATATAGGTTGCGGCACAGGTGGTCAAACGATGGTACTGGCACAACATGCACCGGGTTATATTACAGGTATCGACTTATTTCCAGGTTTTATTGACAGGTTTAATATAAATACCAGAAAGTTAAATCTTCAGGACAGAGTACATGGCGTTGTTGGTTCGATGGAAAACCTGCCTTTTCAGGAAGGCGAGTTAGATCTTATCTGGTCAGAGGGTGCCATCTACAACATTGGTTTTCTACGAGGACTCGAAGAATGGCGAAAGTTCTTAAAACCAGGAGGTTATATTACAGTATCAGAAATTTCATGGTTTACAGAAGACAGGCCTTCTGAAATCAATGAGTTTTGGCAGGATGCTTACCCTGAGATAGCTTTAGTTTCCAAAAAAGTAGATCAGGTACAAAAGTCTGGATATATTCCAGTAGCTACTTTTATACTACCTGAGAATTGCTGGACGGACCATTTCTATGCTCCGCAAGTCAGTGCACAGGAAGTTTTCCTAAAAAAATACATGGGAAACAAAACTGCTATAGAGTTGATAACCAACCAACGGCATGAAGCTCAACTTTATGCCAGGTATAAGCAGTATTATGGATATGTATTTTATATAGGAAAGAAAGTTTAAATACCTAAAAAATTAGGAGGATGGTTAATCTATTTGTGCAACCATCCTCCTATTAAATTATGTAATAGCAATACCTAAAATGGGTAACCGATCCCGATATTAAATGTGATATTATTCCAGTCACGGTCGACAGAAGCAGGAAGTTCATCCCATACCCAACCATGGGGCACCCTTAATGGAACTCCGAAATCAAACCGCAACAGGAAAAAATCAACATCAAGTCTTAACCCAAATCCTGTCCCAACTGCCAGTTCTTTTATAAAATTATCAATGTTAAATCTGCCCCGCATTTCTGATTCATCTGAAATCATCCAAATATTGCCAGCTTCCAAAAATAAAGCTCCTTTGAACACACTATATATTGGAAACCGGTATTCTATATTTCCCTCTATTTTCATATCACCCAACTGATCAAAGAAACCGGCAGAGGTTTCTTCAGGTGTTACCAATCCAGGACCAACAGATCGGGCTTCAAAAGCCCTAACACTGTTTGTCCCACCCGTAAAAAACTGCTTGATAAACGGCATACTATTGGAGTTTCCGTAAGGTAAACCCACACCAATAAAAAGTCTCGTAGCGATTTTGTTGTTTCTGTCGATGGAATAATAATACCTGAAGTCAGTAGAAAATCGTAGGTATTGAGAATAAGCACGGTTGAAGATGGTGTACTGATTGTCGGTTGTGGATGGTTCTTCCTGAAATGATGATTGCAACAAATGCATCAAATTTCCTGATACATCTATAAGTCCATTGAAAAACACATTGTGTGTCCGCCATTCTTCCATCTGATTATTAAACGTATAAGAATAATTGGTACTCAGAATGAATTGCTCCTCATAATTTTTCTGTTGGAACTCAAACTCCTGCAATCTTCGGTGAAAGGCTCCTGTGGTGTCGACAAGTTGAAAAAAGTTAATGTCCATCACATTCAGTTCATGCCGAACCTTCCGGGTTTCATTCCAAACATATCCTGCAGATATATTGAAAGAATTAGCTTTAAAAAATTCCACCCGGTTAGTTCGCTGAAACCCTGCTCTGATTCTTGTTTGCGGCACATAATGGCTGCTCTTATTATCTATTCTAAAAAAGGGTACGATAAACCTGGGGAAATGAATGCTTGCTTCCAATCCATAATTATAAGAAGTGAAATTGCTCCTTTCACCTCCTGTACCTAATTCCAAACCAGAAGTAAGTTTTAATTCAAATAATTCAGCACCACCAAAAATATTTTTGTTTTGAAATGACACATTTAAATTGGGGCCATAATAAAACGAACTTGTAACCCCCTGTAACTCAGCCCGAAAAGATTTTCTTTTCACAGGGGTTAATAAAACCACTGCATCTAATTTATCTTTACCCACCTGGTTGAACCGGATATTGGCATATTGAAATACGCCTAAACCCATTAACCGGTTGATGGATTGTTCATGACCTGTGCGGCTGTAAATACTATCGGGTTGGAGAAACATCGATCGGGTAAGAACTTTGGGTTTAATTCTCCGGTTATTACGAATAAAACCATAATCATCCACATTAAGTGTATCTGCTCTACTGTCAATGGTATCCAATTGGAAAGAATAATTAGGGTTGATTAAAATATTGTTCATCCTGAACTGTGTTGTTGCGTCTTCAGGAAGTCCATCTTTTACATTCAGGAATATTCTGACTTGGCGGTCGCCAATCGTGCTGTCTACCCTAAAAATCATATGTTCGGGAGCAAAATAATAAAAGCCGCTATCCCTTAGCTGTCTGCTGATCCGGTTTCTTTCCTCGGTTAGGTTATCTACATTATATAGATCCCCAATTTCCAAAACCGACTCATCCTGAGTATTGGAAATTGCCCTTCTTAGTACATCGTTGCCATTAGGAAAAATAACCGTATCAATTGTATAAGGGCTGTTTACATCGGCAATGTAGTTTACATGTGCCGTTCGTTTTTTATATATAATCTCATGGTCGACTTCAGCCTCAAAATAACCATTATTGTATAGCCTGTTTTGTATTAAATTTTCTGAATTGGTGGGGTTGGTTTGTGAGATCAGTACTGGAGGATCACCCAATTTGCGGTTGATCCAGCCTTTTAGTCCTCCAGAACCCGTTGTATCACGGGTGATATTGTGAATCCACAGTCGTGGCCTCATGCCAAAAATTGATCCATTAGGCTCTGGCTTAACTAAACTTTCTAAATCACTGGTAAGCTGACTCTTCCCTGGTACTCTTGCTTCAGAATTTATGTGTACAGTAGCACCTGTGTAAAGAAATTGACCATCGGGTAATTTACGGGTTCCACTACAGGCACTTAAAAAGCCAAAAAAAACAACAATAATGACATGATGAATAAAAAAATTATTATTTCCTTGCTTCATTTTCTGGACTTTCTTCATCCTCCTCGGGAGATTTGAACAATTCACTAAACCTGTTATAATTTCGATTATAAATTATACCTATCCCTGTTTCGATTAAATCAGTATAAAAAAATTCATAGGATTGTTCTCTGAAAAATTGAAGCAATAAATTACCGGAAGGTGTGAGTCTGTATTCCACAATAATATCACCAATATAATTTCCCAATCCGGAACGGCGTTCTTGGCTATTTTGATCCCCACCCTCAATATCAATGTTTCCACCTACTTTTACTGTTAGTCGATCATTGAACAAGCTTTTTGATAATGTCACATCCAGCTGGGTTTCATATCCCTCTAAACCCTCCTGACTTTGGACACCAAATGAAATATCTACTCCTCCTATCTGCTGCGAAAGATTATTGAGTTGATTGGTTAAAATCTGGCTCACACTATTTCTGGCAGTAGCTTCCACTCCGCCACCTCCACCCGGATTTTCGAATGGATTCTCTGCAAGAAATCTTTGCAAAACTAATAGCGCAAATACCTGCCGGTTCACATCTGCTTCATCTAATTGTTGTAACCTGATCCGCAATTCATTGGCCATTCCTGAAGTTACATCTTCATCTACACCTAATCCGAAACTGATCTCGGGTGACATCAATTCATTCCTCATGGTCAATAAAGCCTGAACCGGTACTTTTCGGGGATCGGTAGTTTCAGGCAGAATTCCCGCAGGGGATGCTTGTACAGTATGTATGGCGGTAATATCCAAATTGGCATTCATAGGATTTCCTGTCCAGGTAATTCTACTACCTTCTCTTATTTCAAATCTTCTCCTCACCAATTCATAAAATGACAGTTCATAAGCACCACTACCTATTTCAAAAGTACCAGTAAGTGTAATGTTACCCACCTGATCCATATTTAGGCTAAGTGAGGATGGATTTGCCCTGGTAATCAGGTGATCACCAGCATCGGGATCTATAATAATACTTAATGTTGCATTCTTATCCACCCGAATGTTAGCAGTAAGATCCAATCCCGTGAGCTCACTAGTCATTTGCTCGTCTGGTTCTTCTTCCATCGCATCAGCAAGAATTCTGTCAGGCCCTTTTTCGGGTGCAATAAACTCTACCAATCCTTCTATCTCCACAGTGGCAGGCATTGTTTCAGTCAGTAGGTAAGTTAAATTTGTAGACTCCTTCACCCTGACATCCATATTTACGTTTGGCTGTACCATGGTGCCGGTGACTTTCATTTCCAGATCTACCACTACCCTGCCGTACATCATCTCATTATCCCCCTCAGATGAATTCATCATTTCGAAATTATTGGCAATTGCTGTCAAATCGAAGCTGAAATCGGTATAATTATCAGTAAGGATAAATCCATTTAATCGGGCGTTATTACCTCTGGCATCTACAAGGTTAAACCTGTCAAATTGAATACCTCTGTTATTGAAAATTATCCGTTCATTTTTTAAAGAAAACTTTGTTTGCAAATATTCTACAAAAAATTCTGCTTGATTAAAATTGAGAACACCACTTATTTCAGGGTTTTCTGTACTACCGCCAATTTCCATATTCCCGTTTATAAATCCTTTGGTTTCGGATAATGTTCCTTGTAATGGACCTGCCAGAGCAGCCAGATTTAACTGATCCAGATCTACTGTTATATTAATCTCATTAGTTTCTTCTTCGGAAAAATAATATCCGGCTATTCTGACATCGTTTTCATTGCCCGAAAGTGTAGCGTCCAAATTGATCCGTTCATCATTTCCCGTAGCAGCATTTATAACCAAATTTCCCAGCTCCACACCCATCAGTGCTAAAGTATTTATCGATAAATCACTTGTGAAGCTGAATGATGGTGCTGATTGATTTAGATTCAAATGGCCATTTAAAACACCATTTATCAAACTGCTATCACGTTGAATCAGTTGAGAAATGGTTTCCAAACTAAAATCAGAAAATCGAACAGACAAAATCGAATCGGATTGATCATTTACTGAAGTGCCAATTGCTAGACTTTGTCCACTGCGGGATAATGTAACATCATTAACAATTACGGGTTTCGAGCTGAATTCAATAAAATTACTTTCTGGCAGATTCCAGTCATCATAATTTAAAATTAATTGACGGGGATCCAATTGAAAGCGATAACCATCATCAAGGCTAACAAAAGTGCCACCAATGGAATATTGTTCATTGTATTCGAAATCGGTTATTTGTAGTCGTGTGTCGATCTGATTATCATAAACCTGACCCACCACTGCGAGGTTAGTTATTTCATTGGATCCAATAGCAAACCTATTGATACTCGAACCAAAATTCAAAAAATCCTCATCAGAATCAACATACATGGTAAGTGTATCCACCGTATAATTTTGGTATACCAAGTGTGGAATCATGATATCTATGTGCAAATTCGCCTCACGACTGTCATATTTCCCAGTAATGGTGCCGGGAACAAAATTCGAAAGACCAGGTACTAATACTTCGGTAAGGAGTTCTGGATTATGCAGCTGAATTTCAAACTCAAAGTCCTGCTCTAATAGTGTATCGGGCGGGATTACTTCATCAAGAGAATAATATTGGCTAAAATGTCTGTTTAATACAGGACCCAGGTCCTCAAGATTAATAGCACCCTTAAAACTGGCCGTAAGCAAATCCGAATCAATATTGATACTGGTTCTTCGATCACCTGTTATAGAGGCAAAAAGAAGGGAATCAATTCTATATGACTCTCCATCTTTTACAATCAATACATTTCTGACACCAGCATCCCCATTAATATTGTTTAGGCTATTTCCGGATAAATCTGCCACCAGGGAAGCACGGAAAGCCAGATCATCGGTTGTTAAATTCAAATCACGAAGATTGGCAGCCAAAATATTAAGTGTCAGATCATATCGTGGTGTATCCACATTGAGACTAACCAATCCATTAAAATTAAAATGTAAACTGCTATCCTGATAATCCATTCGACCATCGAACACAGATTCCGCTATTTTTCCATTCAGAACCAAGCCTTCGTAGGAATAATTATTAAAAACTGCCTGATGCAACTTCAAATCCAGCGATGTGTTCATTTGTTCCACCGAAAATCCCTGTCCTTTTACTTCCAGATCCAAGCTTAATGGGCCAAAAGTCGAATCATTCCTTAAAATTGTACCTAGTTGCAATTCATTTATTGAGAGATTGCCGGAATAACGTTCGCCAGGCTGCATGGCAATATTGGTCCGGATGTCTCCCAGATTGGTACTTAGGATGGCCTGTGCATTAAAGTCATCCATCTTACCTTTGAAAGCGGCGGTAAGGATGATGGGCGTTGGGATTTGATACTGTTGTGTGATAGAATCATGCAGAAAATGCCTGAGATCACCAGCTGACGAAACAAAACGCAACCGGGTAACCTCAATATACGCTTGATCTGCCTCTGGCAGTCCGGTGATATGACCTTTAATATCCAATGATGTATTGGAAAGCATATTTACATAAAACTGCTCAATGTTTAGATCATTAACTTTGCCTGTCATTTGAGCTTTTACATTGATCAAAACATTTTCATTTCCCTTAAACGGAGCCTCTTGAGCCATATCAGGCATAAAGTACAATATATCCCTCATCCCGATTTCGGTATCCTGAATATTCAGATCGAGTAAAGCTGTACCGGGATTTTTACTCATTGCATCCAAAGAAGGGTATTTTAAAGACAATGACCGACCAATCACACTATTTCCGGTTTGCAAATGCAACTGATCGAGAACAGCCTCCTGATCAGAAAATGTAAGGATTGTTCTGAACTCTTCAATACTGAACCCACTTTGCTCTTGAAATGCCAACTGCCTGATATTTCCTTTTATATCCATATCATTATATTGGAGATCATCAACTTCCAGTTCGAGGTTACTGATAAAAAGGTGATTAAAATCCATTCCGGCAGGTTGTTTTTCATAATTATTGTTTACCATCCGGATATCATTACCACTTAATCTTATCTTCTCAACTTCAACTTGCCAGGGTTGTGTTTCTGTTTCTGTTGTTGTAGTGGTGTCTACATTTTGTGTCAGCATCAATGAATCTTCTTCTGAAATAGGATCCTGTTGGTAACTGACAGTGGAATTGTTAAGCACCAATTCATTAAGGATAATTCGTTGATTTAACAGACTAAATTGTCTGGCATCAGCCAAAAATTCACCAATATCCAACGACATGGTTTGTCCTGATACTTCATTGATATAGGTAAAGGCAACATTACCCACATCAAGTTCATTTATTACCAATTCCATATCTGAACTGGCCTCCTCCTGAGTGGTGGTATCTGGCAACCATTTTGTAATTAAAAAAGAACTTTCAGTGTCTCTTAACCTTATATTGTCAATGGCGTAGCGATTCTCCTCAAGATCAACTTCATCCATTTCCACGTCCAGCCGACCCAAATTCAACGAAACAAAATTTCCGGTAAGGCCGTCAAGATAATTGAACCTTATATTCATCAAGCGTACATCACCAACAGAAATATCCCATGCTGCCGAGGTGGTATCTTTAGGAGTGGCAGGCTCATCCGAAGAGAAAGCCTGTATAATAAAATCAAAGTTGAAGGTAGTATCAGGATCTTCACGAGATATGTTGGCATAGAAATCAGTCAATGATATCCTGCTGACATTCACCTTTTTGTTTATCAATCCGAATAATCCGATATTTATTTTTAAACTGCCACTATATAATAAGGTGTCCATTTGCTGATCTTCCAGATATACCTCATTAATTTCAACGGCATTAGGAAAATTAATATAAATTCCACCGATAGAGACATTGGTTTGAAGTTCTTCCTGAAGATAATTTTCAAGTTTTCCCGTTAAAAAATCCTGGGTTTTCGGGAACTGAAGTGCTATTATTACCAATAATAAAATCCCGATAATGGTGACGAACGTCCAACCAATTATCTTAAGAAAAAGCTTGCCATATTTTTTAAGTCGTGAGATAGTATCTTAATTTAAAAAGTCCGGTTATCAAAAAATCACATCTTCCATATAACTTCGTGTGAATTAAGATTGTTATTCCCCTGTTTTCATTTTCACACCACAAAAACCAATCCTAACATTCCGCAAAGATACAATTTAAAAGCATGGCCTGATTTTGCTTTTCCCCTTTCAATTTTTATATCTGGAAAAGGTCCAAAATACGCCAATCTACTGAAATCTTATCACAAAAAAAGCCACGCTAAAAACATGGCTCTTTTTTTACTATTAAAATTATGAATTCCTCTTTCTGTTCAGGTTAAGAATATTTCCTTTTATCCCATCATTTTCCTGATGACGTTCGTGGAGCTATAGATCCAGAAGGTTTACTATGGTTTAATCTCATTCGGGTTACCTGAATCATCATTAATGCTATACTGGCTTTAAAAAAATGCTCTTGGTATTTTACCATAGCATTTATACAAATCATAATTTGTAGATGCAATAGCCGGTATAACAACATGCAAAAGGATGGAATAGAATGAAACATCTTTCTCATATTTTGTTAAAAAACTGAGAGCTAATTTAATAATATCACAAATAGCCAGCGGTTTTGATCGAAGTACGTTACCGATATGGCGACAAAAGATGAAGTTTTGGAAACCCATGCCGTTCATCGATGGTACCCGTATTTTCAAAGGCAGTTGAATGACGATCGTCGACCAATCTTGAATTAAAGCAATTTTATTTCTAACTTTATATTAATTAGTGAAATTTGATGGAGAAAAGCGGATTATTTTTTAGATATAGGATACTATGGCATATCCTTTTTTGGATTGCATGGTACTTTTTTTATGCCATTACCTATGGTTCGTATAATGATAATTATTCTGAAGAACTGCTCGTAAACTTATATCTGCTGCCTGTACGGATGCTGGGGGCTTATACTTTTATTTACTTGATCCTTCCTCTGATAGTTGATAAAAAAGAATATGGAACGTTCGTATTGTCGACTATTGTACATGCCATATTGTTTGGAACAGGGTTATGGCTGATTTTCTATTTCTTTGTCTATTGCCAAGGCTGTGTTTACGAATCGGAAGTGCCCATATTAAATTTCCCAAAAATTTTAGGTACATTGATCAGCAATTACAGTGTTCCAGCCACAGCTGCTGCGATTGTATTATTTAAAAAATCATTTAAGGATCAGCAATATGCCCGTGAACTGGAGAAACAAAAGATTGAAGCAGAACTAAAATATCTGAAAGCCCAGATCCACCCACATTTTCTATTCAATACCCTGAATAATTTATATGCCCTTACTTTGAGGAAATCGGAAAAAGCTCCTGATGTTGTTATTAAGTTGTCAGAAATGCTTGATTATATAATTTACAACAGTAATGAGAGGGAAGTAAAATTGGAAGACGAAATTCGACATATACATGCATATATTGCATTGGAAAAAATCCGATATGGCGATCGCTTGCATTTAAATATTAAAATCAAAGGAGATGCAAAGGACAAATATATTGCCCCCCTGATCTTGCTTCCATTTGTAGAAAACAGCTTTAAACATGGTGCAAGCTCAGAAATTGACAATCCAGAAATTGAAATCAGTCTGGAAATCAATGAAAACAATCTGACTTTTGTGGTGAGCAATACCTTTAATGAGACAATAAAAAAAGAAAGTTATACAGAAGGGATTGGACTTAAAAATGTAAAAAGAAGGCTGGAATTGATCTATCCGGAATTTCATCATTTGAATATTGAAAAGCAAAAGAACAATTTCCAGGTAATCCTTCGACTTCGATGGGAAAACAAGGTAGTTCTAACAAAGGATAATAAAAAGCTTGTGGAAATTTCAGTATAAATCAAGCGAATAATTAAAAAATCGTTTATGAAAACACGTTGCCTGATTGTTGATGATGAGCCTCTGGCGATTGAGGTAATCAAAGCCCACATTGAAAAAATCGACTCTTTGGAAGTGGTAACAACTTGTGAAAATGCTTTACAAGCTTTGTCGGCACTTTCAAAACATAAAATCGATCTCCTTTTCTTAGATATTCAAATGCCTGGAATTAACGGAACTGATTTCTTAAAAAATCTAAAACATGCCCCCAAAACCATCCTTACTACTGCTTACCGGGAATATGCTGTGGAGGGTTATGAATTGGACGTGATCGATTATTTGCTTAAACCTATATCTTTTGAACGCTTTTTCAAATCTGTGATCAAATACATGCAGAGCATACCAGATGATCTGATTCATCATTCTGACTCACCCAAACAAGAAAATGGATATATTTATATCCGATCAAATAAAAAAATCCATAAAATATTACTTCAAGAAATTTTATATATCGAAAGTATCAAAGATTATGTCACCGTTCATGTTCATGACAGAAAAATCATTGCAAAACACACGCTGGTTTCTCTTGAGCAAAAGCTTTCAGATTCACGGTTTCTACGTATTCATCGTTCTTTTATCATACCGCTTGATAAAATTATCGGTTTTACATCACATTCCATTGATATTGGCGTCAAGGAACTTCCAATTGGACGAAACTATTCGCAACAAGTTTTTAAAGCTTTGAATTTTATTCAATCAATCGACTAAAACAGTACCTTTACAAGATCAAAACAAATTGAGTCACTTTATTTGAATTATTTAAATAAGTGTTATATTTACGCCTATAAATTATTGAAAATAAAATTATTTATCTAACCATAAAACTTCACTTGACTTTCTATGAAAACGCTTGATTGGATTATCCTTATCATATTCTTTATTGGGTTGATTGGGATTATAGTTTGGGTGCTTCGGCAAAAAGAAGAGAATACAACTGATTATTTTCTCGCAGGAAAAAAAGCTGGATGGCTGTCAATAGGTTCTTCCATTTTCGCATCCAATATTGGGTCGGAACACCTTGTAGGCCTTGCTGGTGCTGGTTTTATTTCCGGAATGGCCATGGCACATTGGGAAATGCATTCTTGGTTGATCCTGGTGCTGGGCTGGGTATTTGTACCCTTTTATGACAGAATTAAGATTTTTACCATGCCCGAATTTCTTGAAAGACGTTTTTCGTCAGGATCGCGCACAGTACTCTCTTTAATATCATTAGTAAGTTATATACTTACCAAAGTAGCTGTAACGGTGTACGCAGGTGGTGTGGTTTTCAAGACCGTATTCAACATCGATGAAATGTGGGGCATTGACTTCTTCTGGATCAGTGCCATTGGTTTGGTAATTGTGACAGGACTTTATACAATATTTGGTGGTATGAGGGCTGTAATTTATACTTCAGTGCTACAAACCCCAGTATTATTGATCGGGTCAATTGTTATTTTGATTGTAGGTATTATTAAAGTAGGTGGATGGGCTGAAGTTCAAAATATAGTTGGTCCAAATATGAAGTTGGTACGTTCTGCAGGTGATCCTGAATTCCCATGGACGGGGGTATTATTAGGTTCAGCGATCATAGGTTTTTGGTATTGGTGTACTGACCAGTTTATTGTTCAAAGGGTGCTATCTGGTAGAAATCAGCAAGAAGCTCGCAGAGGGGCAATATTTGCCAGTTATCTTAAACTTCTTCCGGTTTTCATTTTCCTTGTACCTGGTATGATTGCATTTGCATTGAGTCAAAAAGGCTTGTTGGAAGTTAGTAACAGTGACTCTGCATTTGCAGCAATGGTTGCTAATTTATTACCACAAGGATTTACCGGCGTAGTAGTGTGTGGTCTGGTAGCTGCGTTGATGAGCTCATTAGCATCATTGTTCAATTCTTCAGCTATGCTTTTTGTAGAGGACTTTTACAGGAAAGCCCGACCCACACAGAATGAGAAACATTATGTATTTGTTGGCCGGATAGCTACTGCTGCAATAGTAGTATTGGGAATTGTGTGGATTCCGGTGATGTTAGGCTTGGGCCAGGTGCTTTATGAATATTTACAGGCCGTTCAGGGTCTTCTTGCACCAGCTATTGCAGCTGTATTTGTATTAGGTGTATTCTGGAAAAGAACAACATCGGTAGCTGCTTTCTGGGGGTTACTCACAGGATTTGCCATTGGTATGTTCCGATTGGCTTTAAACGTATTTTATGGCAAAGAAGCTGCTATGGTAGTGGAAGCTACTAAATACAACCGCAGATTGGTCAATGAAATGACAGAATACACACATCCCCAAGTTGTAAGTGGAATGGATAATCTTTCCAATACAATTTCCCAAAATTTAGGTGCAGCGGGTGCTGAGTTTTCAAACCTGGTGAGCAATGCTGCGAATGCGATTCGTAACACGATGACACCGGATGCCATACAACAGGCGTCAGGCTATATGGAATCTGCAAAGACTCAGATGGAACAAACATTCATTCAGCAACATGGCATACTGTATCAAATTGCAGCTATCAATTGGCTTCATTTTCTGATTATCCTGTTTTTCTTTTCAATAGGTTTGATGGTGACGATCAGCTTACTCACAAAGAAACCAACAGCAAGTCAGGTAAGCTATACTTACACCGGTGCTGCAACTCCGGAAGACAAGGCAATTACCAAAGCCAGTTGGAATGCATGGGATGTAGTTCATACAATAATTATTTTTGCCATAGTTGTTTTCTTCTATTGGTTCTTCTGGTAAAAATTGAATAAATTAACTGGTGAATAATTTTTATAAAGAACAGGAGAAATATTATCTAGCAATAGATTGTATCATTTTTGGGTTTGATAAGGGGAGCCTCAAGCTTCTCCTTATCAAACGCAATTTTGATCCGTGTAAAGACAAATGGTCACTTATGGGTGGCTTTTTACAACCTGATGAAAGCCTGAATGATGCTGCTCAAAGGATACTATTTCAGCTGACTGGTCTTACGGAAATATATCTGGAACAATTAAACACTTACGGAGATATTGAGCGTGATCCAGCAGGAAGAGTGGTGAGTGCTGCATATTATGCATTGATAGATGCAAAAAAATACAATGAAATTGAGCATCAGCATTATACCGCCAAATGGTTTGATATCAATAATTCACCGGAATTGATTTTTGATCATAATCTAATGGTGCAGGATGCACTTCAACGGTTAAAGGAAAAAAGCCAAACACGCCCCATCGGGTTTGAACTGTTACCCGACAAATTCACTATTCCCCAGCTTCAAAAATTATACGAAGCCATCAATCAGATGGAATTCGACAAACGTAATTTCCGGAAGAAAATACTATCATTTCATATACTAAACCGTCTGGATGAGAAGGACAAGTCAGGTTCGAAGAAGGGTGCCTATCTTTATCAGGTAGATGAGATGAAATATTCCACTATGATGAAAGACGGGCTTCTTTTTGTCGTCTAAATCCCACATCATTAAAACCACTCTTTGATCTTGTATATGATTATTATTCAAGATTTAATTATTTTTTTCCAAAACACGGGTTACCTTTCCGTTTTCTACAGTATATACCCATGTAAGATTTGATTAAAAAAATAACCGATTTTTTAGTTTATTATAAACCATTTACCCTAATAACTTATGAGCCAGACCATTGCATCAAAAAGCTATGCTATCAATCATGTACAGGAGTACATAAAAGCTATAGATGGTATATTTGTAGAGTATACTTCTGATAAGTTTGCTGTAATTATCCCATTGCAATCTTCCAAGCGAATTCAACGTGTGTTTGGAACCTTTAAGTATAATAAAGATATCATTGAATTTAGTTCGGTGGTTTGCACCAAAGAAAAAGTTGATTTTGAAAAATTGTCAGAAGCTCAAAGTGATTTAACGTATTCCAAGTTCATCAAAGATGGGGATAATGTAATCATTTCTGCATCAGTGAGTATAGAAAATTCAAATTATTTCCTTATTCAGGATGTGATAATGGAAGTGGCTCAAAATGCAGATAGTTGGGAAAAAAGGTTGACAGGAATGGATCTATATGAGATTTGATAATCGATAATAAATAATGTAGTAGTAAACCAATTGTTTTTAAGTGAAAAGGGGGCTTATTGAGTCCCTTTTTTTTAATGGTAAATTGAACATCCTATTGTTAACCCTCACAGAATCAGAAAATTACTTAATTGACAACTTCCCCATAACTTCCCCATATTAGTATAGAAGTTTTTACGCACCCTGAGGAATTAATTCCACAAATAATTATATTATAATGCGTTTCATTCGTCAAGGCGAGTTTGGCACAATATTGGGCTAATGGATATGTATAAAAGGGTTATGGACTATTTTTACTGAAACTCGACATTTAATATTATTTTTTAATGACCATTTCAGAGTCCAATTTTTTAGCCTTAAAATCTATTTTTCAAACCTTTAAAAATGATCTATATGACACTTCAGGAATTTAGTTACACCGTCAATCAAAAATCAAAGGATTTAAAATTTCATGCATTAAGATTTACCAAAGATGTAGAAGATGCCAACGATCTGATACAGGAAACTATGTTAAAGGCCATTTCAAACCGGGATAAATTTAAATATGGTACAAATCTGAAAGCCTGGTTATACACCATTATGAAGAATACCTTCATAACGAATTATCAGAAAATGAGCCGAAGGAACACTTTCATCGATACTACCGACAATTTACATTTTATAAACGACAGTAATTTTGTAGCAGCCAATTATGGTGAAAGTTCATTCGTATTAAAAGATATCAATAAAGCGATAAACCAGTTGGATGATGCCTACCGCACTCCGTTTTTAATGCACTTCAGAGGATTTAAATATCATGAAATAGCTGAAAAACTAAATATTCCGATAGGGACAGTAAAAAACAGAATTCACATTGCAAGAAAAGAAATGAAAGATACATTAGTAGATTATCAAAGATAATAAATCATGGGGTTAATTGAATCGGCCTTTGCATGGAAACGTGTAAAGGCCTTTTTTTGATTCTTATAATAAAAAGAAAACAGAAAGATCACGCTTTCTGCATTCTTCATGAAACCTGATTTAAAATTTTTAACAGTCTATTTACTTGTACAACTTTGGATCAATTATCAAAATAAAAACTATTAGGAATAATGCCAACACGGAAGGTATCAACAGCAACACCATCAGTAGAGCGATAGCTGAGCACTGTACCGGCACTTGTATAATCACCTGCATCAGCACCATATAAATATCCCGAATATTCATCAAACCCAAGCCCATAAAAAGTCGCACCAATAAGAGGAGAAGAGGGCAAGTTTGAATCATTTACAGAAAACCTGTAAACTCCATTTCCCAATAAATAAAATAAGGTATTACCTGGTTCATTGGTGATAAGATTGCCTGGTGAATCGTAGATACTGTTAAAATTAAGTCTCTTTATTATCTCATAAGTATCTGCATCCATCTGAAGCAGTGAACCATACGTACTTTCCTCAGGAATAATTTCGTAAGTATTCTGGTCATATTTTTTCCTTCCCCCACAGGTAATCCAAAGCCTACCTGAATCATCCACCACTATAGAATTAGGATTATCATCTACCTCAATTGTGTCTATCACTTCATCAATGGTTATATCAATCACTGATATTTTGTTGTCAGATCCAAATCCTCCCCCATTAACTACATAAACCCGATTTCCAACCTTTACCATAGCTCCGGGTCCTGTAGCGACTGAAATCGTTTTAATTATTGTGTGGTTTTCTAAGTTTATTACCTTAATTTCTCCCTGCGATTGTTCTCCCCAACAGGACACATAAGCTTTTTTTTGAGTAATTCCTAGAATATTCCGAGGCAACATAAGCTCTTCTATAGTGGTGACAGAACGGAAAGTGCCTTCTTCAACGACTTCTACCTTATTGGCATTATTGACAACTATATACCCATACCCATGGAAAAAATTAATTGATTGAGCAATATTACCCAAAGGTCTGTCATTCGTTTTTGAAAATATGGAATTAACCACATTCTTTGACTGAGGGTCAATAAAACTAATGGATCCGGTTCCTCCTGTAAACGGGCCTTCATTTACTACAAAAATTCCACCTCTATAAATTTGGGAGGTGTCTTCACTACTATTATCGCAACTAAACAATAGCAACAAAAGAAATGTGCTTATTTTTCCAAGTAAACTAATTTTCATTTTTAATAATTTAAGTTATTTAATAGGTGATTAATACTCTAAAGAAACAGAAAGGTGGAAATTTCTCCCTGGCATAGGATAATATGCGTATGATTCATAATATGCGTTCCATACATTGTTAATTTTTCCTTGCAGGAAGAATTTGAAATTCTGAATGGATAATTGTTTGCTTACTACCACATCACCAGTATGATGAACCGGCAATGTTTCATCAGGATTGTTATCGGTAGTTTTAAATCTTTTACCCACCAGGTTATGATGATATTTGATAAAATCTGCTTGTCGGACAATACTGAACGATATATGGGCTTGGTGTTTAGGTATATACATCAGTTGCAAATGCTTTCCTTCAGTTCCTTCTTGAGTAGACAGCGTCCACATGTATTTTCCTGTTACATTAAGATTTAGATCAGCCACTTTTACAGTACTTTTTATTTGGGTTTCCGCTCCCCTAGACCACACTTTATTTAAGTTTACCGGATGAAAGATCCCTATATGATCAGGTTGCCATTTAATGAAATCGGTTAGGTTACTATTATAAATAGTGGTAGAAATTGTAGTGCCTATCCCACTCAATGATGTTTCAATTCCGAGTTCCTGGCTCCATCCCGATTCAGGTTTCAAATCTGGATTTCCATACGGGATCCAGTACAAATCATTAAATGTAGGCAGCCTGTAATTTTTTCCAAAATTGGCTTTTATAATAGTAGCTGGTGATAATCCATATTCGATTGCCAGTGAAGGGATGACAGGTATTTTTTCCCCTTCAATCAATGAGTACCTGATATTCCCGATGGCATTCAGGTGAGCTATCGGGGCACTGTAGCGAATAGATCCAAAAAATGAATAACGCATTTGATTAAGGTTTTCTGGATAATTATCCGTTGTAGCAGCATAATACTCCAAATGCATCCCTCCATTTATCGCAAAGGCGTCCGAAAGACTGTGACGAATTTCAGCTTCTGAAATTGACGTTTGTGTAGGATTATTTGACACAAGCTCAATATCTGGATCTTTATAGATATTCTGGTCCCAGAAATAACCGGTCCGTAACCACAACAATGTTCTGCCAAAATCTCCCTGATATTCCAATGATGTTCTGATGGCATTATCATTTTGAGTGGCCTTGCTTGGTCTGGCAGTAATCGCGGTGGGGATCTGTCTTTTAGATTCCTGCAACCAAATGTCCAGGCTGATTGAACCGGATCTTGAAAAATTCCATTGGTTTTGTTGCATAAAGTTGATTTGCTCCAGTTTTGCATTAACCATTGTCTCACGAGGCTTTTTTGCTTTCATATAATTTTGAAATGCATAATCATTGTCGGCTGAATGATAAAAGTATTTGCTGGTCGATACAAAATTACTTTTACGGAAAGTAATACTTTGTCCTAACTGAAATTGTCCATAACTTCCCAATCCAGTAAATAATGAGGAATGAATACCATTAATTGCATTGGGTTTTTTATTTAGGTGGATGGCCCCTCCTACCGCACCACTTCCATAAAGTGCTCCTGCGCCACCATGTTGTAGGGTTACATTCTCTAATAAAAAAACAGGGATGAGATTCATATCTAACTGCCCATTCATAATGCTTTGAAGATTAAACCCATTCCAGATTATTGCAGTATGATGAGCATTTAATCCTCGAAAAGACACAGTGGCCAATCCTGCAGGGCCATAGGAGTGAATATACGATGAACCATTGTTTCTTAGCAGTTCAGCAAGGTTGGCTGATTGATAGTTCTGCAAAATCATTGAATCAACTACCTCCAACCTATGCCCGGAAGTAAAATCGTTGAGCCTGGTACCCGTGATTGTAATAGATTGTAGTTTCAGGGTATCGTTCATTACGAATTCATCCTGTGCATAAATTGCTGTAAATGCAAAAAAAACAACAATCGTTAGAAATAATCTTTTGTCCATTACTACTTGAATTAAATTAAAAACAATTAATCTAATCCAAAGCATCTGGGAAATAGAGAAATGATTTAGTGTGAACAATTGGTTTGCGCTAAATCCCCTCAGCTTTTCAACCCGAAAGCTTTGAAATATTAGTCGCTTAGACCGGCAGGTCTCCTGGCTTGCTGAAGTTGAAGTAGCCTTCCCATCCCTTTCGGAACAGTGGCGAAGAGAGACATCAACCTTTAATTCAGCTTACAGTTGCGGGGACAGCCTCCGATTTTCACGGAATTCCCTTTTCATTCTTTTGCCTGTGGGCAAATTGAAACCGTTAAGCATTGCAAAAGTAGAGACTGAATTTTTAGAAGCAAACACAATCTGGAAAAATATTTTTTTTATCAATTTAAAAAAGATGATAAGGCATGGGGAAATCCCGACTAAACGCTTTTTTATAGGGCTGATTATCAACAGGTTACAATTTGCTTAGATTAAGAATTTCAAAATCCATTTTCACTTACGTTAGCAGGGAAATTATTTCTTATTTTGAAAATGCTGAATGCGCCAGAACGTTCCCGGATTGGTGGGAAATGACCTTAAATTTATAATTAAATTGATCTATGGAAAAGAAAAGACAATCTACTTTACTTTTTCCTGAGCCACCTGTAATTCCTCTTTTAAATAATAACCGGTATAGCTATCAGAAATGGATGCAATTTCTTCTGGTGTTCCGATACCCAGGATTCTACCTCCTCCTATTCCCCCTTCCGGTCCCAGATCAATGATATAATCGGCAGTCTTGATCACATCCATATTATGTTCGATGATCAATACCGTATTTCCTTTGTCTACCAGCTTGTTCAATACATTCAGAAGGTGTTCAATATCCTGAAAATGCAGCCCGGTAGTGGGTTCATCGAGGATATAAAATGTCTTTCCGGTATCTTTTTTCGAAAGTTCAGTCGCCAGTTTTACCCGTTGGGCTTCACCTCCGGAAAGTGTAGTGGCATGTTGTCCAAGGGTAATGTAACCCAAACCTACATCATTCAAAGTTTGTATTTTCCTTAAGATTCTGGGCTGATGTTCAAAATACTCCAGTGCCTGTTCTACCGTCATATCCAACACATCGGCAATGGATTTGCCTTTGAAGCGGACTTCAAGTGTTTCCCGATTGTACCTTTTGCCTTTGCATGATTCACAGGGAATGTGCACATCAGGAAGAAAGTCCATTTCTATCAATTTCATTCCTCCTCCTTCACAATTTTCACATCTTCCACCTTTCACATTGAACGAAAACCTGCCTGGTTTATACCCTCTTATCTTTGCTTCCGGCAATTCACTGAAAAGGGACCGAATATCTGTAAAAACACCTGTGTAGGTAGCCGGGTTAGAGCGGGGGGTTCTTCCAATGGGAGATTGGTCTACTTCAATGACTTTATCAACATTTTTCAACCCATCGATCGACTCATGGGCCATAGGTTCTTTGCGTGACCGGTAAAAATATTGATTTAATGCCGGAAATAATGTTTCATGGATGAGGGTGGATTTACCGCTTCCTGATACTCCAGTAACACAAATCATTTTGCCGAGAGGAAAATCAACCTGAATATTTTTCAGATTATTTCCTTTTGCTCCCTTTATGGAAATCAACTTGCCATTCCCCAGTCTTCTTTTTTCAGGCACAGTAATGCTCCTTTTGCCACTCAAAAAATCCGCAGTGGGACTGGCCTGGCTTAGGACTTCCGAGGGGGTACCTGCAGCTATTATCTCGCCGCCGTGTCTTCCGGCTCCCGGACCAATATCGATGAGGTAGTCGGAATTCAGCATCATTTCCTTATCATGTTCTACCACCAATACGGAATTGCCAATATCTCTGAGTTCTTTCAAAGAATGGATCAACTTCAGGTTATCGCGCTGGTGCAGACCAATGCTGGGTTCATCAAGAATGTACAACACCCCCACCAGTTGTGTCCCGATCTGTGTAGCCAACCTGATTCTTTGGGCTTCTCCACCGGATAAGGTGCGCAATGGTCTGTTCAAATGCAGATATTCCAGACCTACCCCAACCAGGAAACCTATTCTTTTCCGGATCTCTTTTAAAACTTCTGAAGCTATCCTTTTTTGTTTGTCAGATAATCTTTCCTCCACGTTCAGGAACCATTCATGGAGCTGCTTTATATCCATTTCAGCAAGCTCAGCTATATTTTTACCTGCTATTTTAAAGTGCAGGGCTTCTTTTTTCAAACGGGCACCCTGACATTCAGGACATTTTGAAATGACGGTATAATCTGTCAGCCATTGTTGAATTTTATCAGATGCGGTATCTTTTTGCTTTTCAAGGAACTTGATGATCCCCTCAAATTTAGTGTTCCACTGCGTACCCGGGTATTTTACTGAATTCACTTTTACAGGTACATCACCGTAAAGCAGCATTTCGATCGCCTCATCGGGCAGATCCTTTATTGGTGTGGCTATGCTGACTTGATATTGTTTTAATATGGAATTGATTTTCTTAAAAATCCAGATATCCCGATATTCTCCCAACGGGGCTATCCCTCCACGACTAATGCTCAGTTCGGTATCAGGCATCACCGATTCTTTGGTAATCTCTTCAATTTGCCCGAGTCCGTTACAAACCGGGCAGGCTCCATAGGGGGAATTAAATGAGAAAGTATTCGGTGCCGGTTCGTCATATGACAATCCTGACTCCGGATCCATCAGGTATTTGGAAAAATAATGAATTTCATCCGAATCAGCATTTAATATATATACCACACCTTTGCCATGTTGCATTGCGGTCTTTATGGACTGGGTTAGCCGGTAACGGTCTTTTTCGTTTACAGCCAGGCGGTCGATCACAATTTCAATATCATGAGTTTTGTACCTATCCACCTGCATTTTAGGTGTAAGCTCAGTAATTTCACCATTTAGCCTGACCTTAGAAAAACCCATCTTTCGGATCTGTTGAAAAAGCTCACGATAATGCCCTTTTCTTCCTTTCACCACAGGACCTAAAATCATTATCCTAGCCCCATTGAAGGTTGACAAAATATGGTCTATGATCTGATCTTCCGACTGCCTGGACATTTTATTGCCGGTAAGATAGGAATATGCATCGCCAGCTCTGGCATACAGCAACCTCAGAAAATCATAAATTTCAGTAACCGTCCCTACGGTAGAGCGGGGATTCCGGGATGTCGTTTTTTGTTCGATAGAAATCACGGGGCTCAGGCCATTGATCTTGTCCACATCAGGCCGTTCCATTTCTCCGATAAATGCCCGGGCGTAGGCGGAGAAACTTTCCATGTAACGCCTTTGACCTTCAGCATAGATGGTGTCGAAAGCAAGTGACGATTTGCCGGAACCGCTGATGCCCGTGATGACCACCATTTTATTGCGGGGAATGGTCAGATCTATATTCTTGAGGTTATGCTCCCTGGCACCGAAAATTTCGATATGATCAAACCCAACCAAGTCCACCGGAGAGGGTAAACCGTTTGTATTATTTCCATCCATATTTTTTGCTCCTCTACCCACAATTTTTGAATCTGCAAATTTACGGGAAAATATGGTGGTGAAAAATGGTGGTGTAGAATAATTGTTGATTAGTGTAAACTATAGTCTTTATTCAACAAGAATAAATTAGGAAGATCGCCAATCCCTTTTCAGACGGCATTTTGAGGTTAATTAGACTTTACATGTAAATTTTTGGATATATAAATTATTAAAAAAAATCGAAGTGGTCACGAATGTCTGAAATGTGAAAGCTTCCGTCTTTACTCGATTCTGACCAGTTTGCTATCTCCTGAATTTTTTTTCAAATATTTCATGAAGATATTTGTCAATTATTAAAAGCGCATTACATTTGCACACCCATTGAGACAGACGGTTGAAATGGAAAATAATTGGGATCTTAGCTCAGCTGGTTCAGAGCACCTGCCTTACAAGCAGGGGGTCACTGGTTCGAATCCAGTAGGTCCCACAAAACCTCGGTATATAGCCGGGGTTTTTTTATGTACATACTACTTTTTTGTGCCTTATTTTTAATCTTCCAAAAAAGAAATCAGTTATCCTGCTCTACAATCATCTTCAGCTATATGATTAATAGTAATCACCGGACAATTTCAATATATAAATTTTCACCCCTAAACTTTTCATCATACTTCCTGTTCTATTTTTAAACGCAAAATTTATGGAAACATTAAAAGCAGTAGCAACAGGACTTGCGGGCTCCACCGCATTAACAGGTTTACATCAGTCACTACGCCACAAAAAAGGGACTCCCAGGGTTGATTTGTTAGGTGAACAGGCAATTCTGAAATTCATGGGAGGCCGTTCAAAATTAAACAAAAACCAATCTTATTACGGTTCTCTGGCAGCAGATATTTTTTCAAATAGCATTTATTATGGTACCATAGCCAGTGCTAAAAGTCCTGTATTCAGGGGATTGGTAATGGGCTTATTGGCTGGCTATATGGCTGTTATTTCTCCAGAATTATTAGGATTGAAGAAGAAGTATGTCAAGTCTACTCAAAAAAAGAAATATATGACCATTGGTTATTATACATTTGCAGGACTTGTAGCTGGATTAACAGCCAAGTTGCTGAAGACCAAGAACTAAACTGTTGTAAAGAGGATAATATTCTAGCAAATCATCCTAAATCAGTGGATAATATTTATCCTTAATGATATTCATGTGATGGATGACATGTCCAACGATCACAAATCCAAGTGCCAAAGCTGACATCTGGGTATTGTTGCAGTTTCCCAAACGCTTCAACATTTCATCATCAAATGTTTCGAACAGGATGATGGTTGTTTCCCTAACAAGTTCAAATTCACGTAGCAACTCTCCTACCGTTCTTTTAGATGAATTGGCTGTAGCTGTTATTACATCCTGATCATAGCCGGGAAGTGGGGTAGGATCATTACGGCCTACTCGCAATGCCCGATAAGCCATGATCCTTTCATTATCAATTAAATGCTGCAGAATATCCTTTACAGTCCATTTCCCCGGAGCATACACTTTATCGCCCAAATTTTTCAAGGATTTGTATTCCTGTTGGAGATAGCTGACGTGGTATTGTTTTAATGCATCTAAAATGTTTATATCTTCCACTAAGTTGATATAACGATCAAAAAATGGAGGAATGGGCTGAATGGATGACCGGTTCATATAAAAAATCGTTTTATTGTTGCGAATATAAATGAAACGGTGAATATGGACAATAAAATGATAAATAATCAGAATTATTTCATGCTTCCTGTTTATCCTGTTTATTTTCTTTAGGCATCAACGGAACTGGTTTATTTTCCGGGGAAAGTTGATAATCTGCATGATTCCAGCCTGTTTCCATGGACTCAATGCGTTGAGCCCTGCTTGGATGTGATGCCGTTTCTTTTTCTCTGCTGATGATTCCTACTGCCATTCTGCCTTGAACTATAGTAGCACCCATTTTGCGTAAAACATACCCTGCAAATTCATCTGCTTCTAATTCTGTTTCGGGTTTACTTCCTCCTTGCAATAACGTATGCCC
>JAEWLI010000110.1 GCA_023393375.1 Bacteroidota bacterium | reverse complement strand
GTTCTGGAAAGTGTATTTATCATATGACGGATTGGTGAAACGGGAGCAATTAGGCGAAGATGAGCATCAATGGGTTTCATATGCCATACAATGGCAACCCCAATAATAATACTCATCCCAACGATCATCAGAAAAGGCGAATGCCAACCCCAAAGATTAGCCAGATAAAGTCCCAAAGGAATGCCCAGTACCTGACTGGAAGCAAAAGCCATTTGAACAAATCCCATCACTCTTCCACGTTGTTGGATAACAAATATATCTGTAATAATAGCAAATGAAATAGCACCAATTACCCCACCAAATAATCCGGTAATGATTCTGGCAAGCAACAGGGTTTGATAATCAGGTGCTATGCCACAAAAGAATGTCCCTACAATAAATCCACTATAAAAAAACATTAACAATTTTTTACGATCAAATTTGTCAGAAAAACCCGCTGCTAATAAGCCTGATATACCTGCACTAAAAGCATAAGCAGAAACCACCCAACCAAATTGCCGGGGTGTTATATTCAGCTCCAACATCAACTGAGCCCCTAATGGTGATAACACCATGAAATCCAATACTATGCTGAATTGCAAGAGGGTCAAAATGACAATCATGAACACCTGATATCTTGAAAAAGCAGGTGTGGAAGTTTTTATTTTCTCCATAAAATGATTGCTATGTAGTTAAAAATATTACTTAGCAAGATGAAAAAATATAAATAAGCTAAATCCTGGATTTAGGCTGATTCTTTCAATTGATGACCGATCCTCTTTTGATAAATTGCATCGGTGAACCACAGGAACTCATTCAAGAACCGATCTGCTGCTTTGGAGACACGTTCGTTGTTGGGTTGGTTGGAATCATTAAAAAAAGTTTGAACTTCTGAAACAAGGAGCTTGACGGGCATTGGGAACGCACCCAGGCTCAGGATTACATGCTGCAACTGGGTCGAAGCATTTATGCCACCCAACTGACCACTGGATACTGATACAACCCCAATTGGTTTTTTTGTAAATTCACTCCAAAAATACTCCAACGCATTCTTTAATACACCGGAGAATGTGCCGTGATATTCAGGTGTTACAAATATCAGCCCATCCGCTTCACTGAGCTGATGACTCATTTTATCAATGATATCTGTTTGCTGAGCACTAATCTCAAATCCATGAGGGGGCAATACATCCTTTGCCAGATCAATGAGATTTACTTCTGCTCCTTTTATTTTCAATAACTGTTCCAGATAGAAAGCTACTTTATGGGTGTGTCGACCTTGTCTGACACTTCCCAATAAAATGGTTATTTTCATGAGTTTAATTTTTAAGGTTCTTAAATTAGTTATTAGTCACTTCCCATGGTTTAGACCAAAAAATTTGATATCTGATGCAAATGTAATAACTTTGTATAATATTCCAAATAAATACTTGGTTTATTATGAAAAAAAATTTAGCGGAAAATGAGCGGGCTTTATGGCTCTTAAAAACCAATGGGCCTCAATGTCTTGGAGCCATTGCATGTGATATGAAAATCACTATTGAAGGTGCCAGGTTTCATTTATTAAAATTGGCCAATGAAGGATTAGTGCAAGCCACCCAGGAAGCAAAGGGTAGGGGAAGGCCTCAGCAATTATGGTCATTGACACAAGCTGGTCATGACCGATTTCCGGATTCGCACGCCGAACTTTCTGTAAAATTGATCCATTTGATCAGGGAAAAATTAGGTGAAGATGCATTGGAGATGGTGATGGCCGAAAATGAAAAAAATGGTATTCAAAAATACTCCAAAGAATTGGCCGGAATTTCCGATCTGGAGATTAAAGTTAAACGGTTGGCAGAAATCCGCAATCAGGAAGGATATATGGCCAGCTACACACCTCAGGAAGACGGATCTTTCTTATTAATTGAAAATCATTGCCCTATCTGTGAGGCAGCAAAAGCGTGTCAGCGTTTTTGTCAATCCGAATGGAATACTTTCAAAGAAGTGCTGGGCAATGATGTAACCATTACCAGGGAGGAACATATCCTATCAGGTGCAAGAAGATGTGCATACCGGATCACATTAAAGTGCTAAGCAGTAGGACAAATCTTTTAAGAGTAATGCATTTTAATCACCCTTCTTCAGGCAAAATAATAAAAAACTTCATCCTCTGAATACGAGTTGTAACGTATTCTGAGGATGAAGCAGGTACAATTTGTAATTAATATTTCTGAACCTTAATATCGACTAATAATCTACTGCTATTTACAGCCTTAGCTTTAATAACACCTTTTTTGCCAGACGATAACTTGAATAATATCGTACAAGGGATGGTTGAATTCCCGAAGCTTTCTTCAGTTCCAACAATGGTCAATGCAGATAATAAACTGTCATCGTTCATAGCATCAAAAGCATCAATAGTGATTGAAGGAGTTGATTCATAATTTATTACATCGGTCGCTGTAGCGTTCGGAACATTATATTCATTTTCAGTTGGACTTTCAAAATAATACATGGTATTAGCCATACTTCCAAAAGCCAGATGAATTTTAGATCCGTTGTTCTCGTTGATTTCGCTGTCTTTAAATATACGACCTTCTTCGAATGAGAATAACCTACCATAGGTTTCATCATCAGCTTGAAGACCAAATGCAATATCAGTATACGTTACAACTGCATTTTTTCCTGCCACAGACACAGTCTTTGTTATTTCTTTTAATTCGTTACCGTTACCTACAACTAGTTTAATTTTTAGATCTCCGGCTTTGTCGACCGTTACGGAAGTTGGGGTTTTATCTGTCGACGAGGATAAACTAGCCCCTTCTCCAAAAGTCCAGGAATAGGTATTGGCACCTACTGATTTATTGGTAATGGTTAACTCAGCATCTGGAGACGAACCAGTAACTGTTACTTCAAAATCGGGTGTTAGGGGTGTTGCATCATCATCCTTTGAACAAGCATTTAAAAGAACAATGGTCAGAATTCCTAATAAAATTTTTTTCATAATTTTTAATATAAATTTAATTGATAAATGTTTATAGTGATTTTAAATTGCTCAAATTAATAAGTAAGCGAAACTACCATGGATTTATATAAAGAATACCTATTTTTTCGATAAGCCAATTCCCCTGTTATTAAATCCAAATGGTTGCTCTTATTTTAGATATCGTAACGTTTCAAAACTACGATTTTTAAACCTTGTGATTCATTACAATTATGAGAGTTTATTACTTGTGTGTTTCAAATCCTAACAATTGGGATTTTGGAAGAGGAATGTTCCAATTTAAGTTATGAATGGAGTTTTATCTCGGAAATTCGTGATTTTATAAGTGTATGTATTGTTATAAAAATAACATAAAATGATAATTTATTGTGTTTCTGAAGATAGTTAAGAAATGTCCAATACACGAAGGACCATAACACCCATCAGCAAGCAGACTCACCTATCCTCAGAATTGATCACTTTACAAGTATTTTCCAGTTATAAATTCAATTGGAGCTTGTCCGTGCTGGTCACCTGTCTAATAACAGGTTACGTTGGATACAATTCTTGCCGATACTGAATACAAAACCCTGGTGATCCCTGCCTTCGTAGGGATGACGACAAAGTTGTGAACATGCTATTGAGCAAAGATTGATCTGTTTTTTAATGGTTAATGGTGTAATAACGGTCAAATTTTTTTTAGGCATGGTCAATCTTTCAGCTTTGAGCTTTCAACTTTGAACCTTTTAATCTTAAACATTCAAACTTCCAAACCTTAAACTTTATTCCTCCCGGATAGCTTTAAATGGGACTCCTTCATTCCATTCTGGCCAATCATCGCTGTTAGCCAACTCATAACCAATTCTGAAAAAAAGGCCAAGGTCATCCATTGCTCCTGTATAATCCCAATTTGGATCAAATTCATCACCAGGTTTATGATACTTTTCGGCAGTAAATTTATCCATTTGTTCTTTTGTCCATGCTTCACCGTGGGTTTCATGATCTACACCATTATCGGTGTACATGGAAGGCACACCTTTTTTGGCATAACTGAAATGGTCTGATCGGAAATAATATCCTTTCTCCGGTTGTGGGTCTGGTTTGACC
>JAEWLI010000061.1 GCA_023393375.1 Bacteroidota bacterium | reverse complement strand
CCTAAATATTCTTCCATCCATCTGTTGGCGAAAATATAACTTTTTTCTTTCAGATGATATACTGTAATAAAATCAGGTGTGTTTTGTACAATACTGTTGATAAACCTGTGGTTGAGCTCAAGATTATTTTGTGTATTTTTTAGAATTTTTACCTGTTCCTGCAATTGATGATTAACTGCATTCAATTCCTTTTGCTTTTCCAGTAATTCTTTATTTGCTTGATTGATCAGATCAGTGTTTTTCTTTCTTTCTGTTACATCCCGGGTGAAAGACAGGCTTCCAATTATCCGACCTATATTATCTTTTAACGGAACAATATCAAAATCGTAATGTCCGGTCTGTGTTTTGGAAGGCAAGTCTTCCAAATGTATTTTTTCCCCATTTTGTGCTCTTTTTATGATGTCTGCCTCGCTATCAAAAAAGTTGGGAAATACATCGAATACCGGTTTTCCGATGATATCTTCTTTTTTTATGCCAGTTCTTTTGGCTATCGCTTTGTTCCAGACGGTCACTTTGAGTTCTTTATCTAGGCCCGTAATTCCCTCAGTAGTAGTATCCAGTACTGTTTCTACCAACTCTTTTTCAAAGGCCAGGTTTTCATAGCTTATTTCCAGAAAGGTCTGAAAAAGCTCACCCCTGTAAAAATCGTAAAAGGCCCCTAGTCCCAACATGACTTGTGTGGCTTTTTTTACATCGGTAGTGTACTCCGGAAGAAATTCTATAAGGCAGTATTTCCTAAGATTCAATACTTGTATGATGTCCTTTAGGCATGGCTGATTTTTTTTAATGCCGGGAATCTCATCGTTTTTCCATTGTTCAATATTTTTTTTGACATGCTCGGTAGCCGAATCATTGTATAATTGCTGTAGAAAATCATTAAAATTGGTTTTGATCAATTGTAAAAAGCGATCCTCTCCCATAGAGAAATATTCCTTGAGGAATTCCGGCTTGGCTTCTTTTAGCTTGTAGGCATAGACAGAAGAAATCTCTTCCAGACAATGTTCATGAATATACTTTGCAAACGATACAAGCTCTTTCATCAATCTCTACCAAAAAAATTACAATCGAATAATATATAATGCTTGTTGCAAAAAAAATATTGCTCAAAGTTCATGTAGATACATCAAATATAAAACTCTTTCAACAAACAAGAAAGAGTAAAGCTGCTTTTTTTCATAGTATGGTTATTTATTATGGCCTCAAAGCCTTAGTTATTAAAAATTCTAACAGAAAAAATCTGGTCTCATTGTACAAAAGTTCTTGAATAATCAATCTGTAAAAGGATTATTTTTCAATACTTTATAATTTTATTACAGGTATGGGAAATAGCTTTCGATTGTCATGAATTTCATCTATTAAAACTGGTTCTTTATATGTTGGTATAGAAATATAATGCATGGTTGTTTTTCTGGACATTTCGAAGATATAATGATAAAAAAAATTAAGCATGAAGCAGAGATACTTCAAATTCTTCAAGAATTTGAATCGGGAAATTATGAATTGAATACCTCTGACTTTGATTTGACAGGGAGTCTGGTTGTAGAAAAACTTCAAAAACTTGGTAAAATTTTAAAAAACCATAAAACAAGGCATTCAGGAAATATTGAGGAGAATTATTACAAGCTGGTTCATTTCCTCAAATTGTTGATCGACCTCAGGGCTGAAGGTTATGAAAATTTTACCCTCCTTTTTCAATCCTATTTACAGATAGGATGCGAATTGTTGGGACTTCCCCTTGCCCTGATTTATAAAGTGGATGAAAAACAGGGACTCTGCCTTGCCAATATTTCCCCCGAATTGGAATTTAATGTTGGTAATGATTTTCAGATTCCTGCCGCTACATTATCGGAAATTTATGCAAATGATTTCTCGAATATTGTGAGAATAAAGGAGAATGGGTACGACCATCCGGTATATGGCAATGTAGGTACATATATCGCTGCCACAATTTATGTGCGTAACAAAGTATATGGAGCGATTGAAATTTGTTCTCCCGAAAAAAACGATCGCAAACTTCTCGATTTTGATTGTGATATTATTCTAATTCTTGCCCGTGACATTGGATTGGTGCTGACTGACATGCTCCAGCGACAGGAACGTAATAAAATTGAGTCAGCGTTATTGGCCAGTAAAGAGCAATTCAAACATCTGGTAGATAACGTGCCCGGAGCTGTTTACAGAAAATCAATCACCTCATTGGAAAAATATGATTATATCAGTCACGAGATTGAACGGATTACCGGTTATTCAGCATCTTACTTTTTAGAGACAAACGATTATAATCAAATTGTTCATCCTAACGATAAAAAATGGTTGACGCCATTACTCAAAGAAGTTACGGAAAAGAAGCTTAGCCTGGATGTAGAATACCGTATTATTCATAAAGATGGAGCCGTGAAATGGGTGGTAGAACGAGGGGTGGTCATAAATGGCAATTCCTATGGGCAATTGTTTTTCGACGGTGTGATCATTGATATCACTCAGAAAAAAGAAACCGAGCAAGCCCTGAAAAAAAGCGAGAATCGTTATAAACTGGTTACTTCTTACAATAAAATAGCCATTTGGGATTTTAACCTTGAAACGGATGAGAATTACATAAGTCCCAATTTAAAATCCATGTTAGGGTTTAACGATGATGAACTTTCTAACCATTTATCATCCTATTTTTCACTTACTCACCCTGACGATGTTAACATTATCCGCCAAAAAATTTATGCAATATCCAATGAAGCTATAAGTAGCTATGAATTTGTGAGCAGGAAAACCCATAAGAATGGTACGGAAAAATGGATGCATACACGCGGTACTGTAATCCGGAATACCAATGGCGAAATTGTAAGGATTGCCGGGCTGGATGTAGACATTACTACACAAAAGATCATTGAAGATGCCTTACAGAAAAGTGAAGAAAGATATTCCCTGGCGATGTCTAGTGGTAACATTGGGGTTTGGGATTTCAATCTGGAGAAAAAAGATTTTTATCTTTCACCTAATCTGATTTCCTTATTGGGGTATAAATCATTTGAACTACCCAATTCACCATTAAGCCTGCTTAGGTTGGTTCCACCAGAGGACAAAAAATCGCTTAAACATTCTATTCGATGTGCCGTTTTAAGTCATTCCAATTTTTTTGAATTGGAATGCCGTATCATCCATAAGACCGGACAGCATAGATGGGCGATGTTTCGTGGTGCGGTATTCTATGGCCAGGACGATAAGATCGTTCGTATAGCAGGATCCCTTACCGATATTACCGACCGAAAATTAGCAGAAATTGAAGCCTCTGAAACCCGGCAACAATTACAGTATATGTTTGAAAATCTGGACAATGTATTTGTGTCAGTTGATGTTTCAAACAATAAATTAATCCACATTTCCCCTTATGTAAAAGAATTGACAGGGTATGGTCGTGAAGAATTAATGAATAATCCTGGTTTTTGGATAGATTTGGCTCATCCCGAAGATAAGGAAATGATAAACCAGCAGTTGATTGAACTGCAGGAAGGTAAAAAACAATACCTGGAATTCCGGTTGATCACAAGAAGTGGCGAGAAAAAATGGGTTTCGATCGATATGATGCCTTCCATGACCCATAAAAAGCTGGTCAGGTATGATGGTATATTGACAGATATCACAGAAAAAAAGAAACAGGAGGAGTTGCTACAAGCCAAGGAGCTTGCTGAGCGTTCATTACAGTTCAAAACCGAATTCCTGGCCAATATGAGCCATGAGATCAGAACACCTATGAACGGCATAGTTGGAATGACCGATATTCTAATGGACACTCATCTTAATGAGCAACAATTGGGGTATCTCAAAACCATACAAAATTCATCAAGGAATCTGCTGGAAATAATCAATGAAATTCTGGATCTCTCCAAACTGGAAGCGGGGAAGATGAAGATAAACACCAGCACATTTAATTTCCGGCAGTTGATCCAGCAGGTAAAAGATTTGTTTTTACCTGTAATCAAGCAAAATGAGGTTACTTTAAGTGTACAAATTGATGAGCAGATCCCGGAATTTATTAAAGCCGATGAGACCAAGATCAATCAGATTTTAACCAATCTGGTGAGTAATGCGGCAAAATTTACAGAAGTAGGTGAAATTACCATTTCGGCTAAATCAAAAGATAGCAACCAGATAGAAATTGCGGTGGAGGATACTGGTACCGGGATCTCTGATGCTGAATTGAAAAATTTGTTTCAAAAATACAGTCAATTGAACAATCAGTTAAAAAAGAAACATTCCGGCACAGGATTGGGACTGACCATCTGTCAACGACTGGTGGAATTAATGGGGGGTAAGATAAGTGTAGCATCTGCTCCAGGAAAAGGCAGCAAATTCAGTTTTAATTTCAGGTATGAAACCACACGTCAGGTTCAGGCACTTGACAGGATTGCCAACAAAACCAAAAACAGTAAAGCCCTGATCGAAACACAGGTGCTGTTGGTGGAAGACCATCCGGTGAACAAACAGGTTACGGGCCTGATGTTGAGCAAAGTAGGTTGCCAGAATGATGCAGCTGGCAATGGACTGGAGGCACTGGAGAAAATGAAAAACAAGACTTTCGACATTGTGTTAATGGACATTCAGATGCCTTTGATGGATGGTATGGAAACTACGGCAATTATTAAGGAAAAATTTGACAATCCCCCCATTATCATTGGTTTGAGTGCCAATGCCATGGAAGGCGATGCCGAAAAATACATCCAAGCAGGCATGGACGATTATCTCGCCAAACCATTTACTTACGAACAGTTGTCGGAAAAGCTGAGAAAATGGGTTGCGCATCAGGTGAACGAAAAATTGTTATCCAACAAAAAAACACCCCCCGGGGAAACTGTTTTACCAGATATACTAAACGCCAAAACCTATCATGATATTAAGACGATATCTGGCAACGATACGGAAGCCATAAAGGAAATTTACGAAGCATTTATTGTAGATGCGGAAGAGTTGATCAATGCTTCAGTAAAATCATTTTCGGAAAATAATAATAACGAACTGTACAAATCCATTCATACCCTAAAAGGTCTGAGTGGTACTGTTGGGGCCCTTCGGCTTCATGATTTGGTAAAAACTATCAACTATCAGTTAAATACTTCCAACTACCGGAATATTGGAAAGGATATTTCTGCTTTACAACCATGTTTGCAGGATTTTATCATTCATATGAGAAATAATCAACTGATTTAACCATAATTAAGATGTATAAACACAAGGTATTAATTGTAGAAGATAACAAAACGGAAGCACTGGCTTTAAAATTGGCGATTTGTGGCCTTAAAAATCTCGAAACGCATTATGTCCCTGATGGCAAAAATCTATTGGAAAAACTTCAGATAAATCCTTCTTTCATAATTCTGGATATGATGTTGCCCGACATCAATGGTTTGGAGCTGATAAAAAAAATCAAAGCTTACGACAGCCAGATCGAAATTATCGTGGTTTCTGCGCAAGATGATATTTCCGTGGTGGCCAAGGTGAAGGAGGAAGGAGTATTTGGATATGTGGTCAAAAGCGAAAGTTGAATGATGTACCTGAAAAAAACCATCGAAAATCTGATGATGGTGTTGGAAAAAAGGGAAGGGATGGTGACCACGGGTTGAAGGACTACCACGTGGCCTTCTCATGGTTATTTACAAAAAGAACATATAGGTTAGTCTACGTGGCTTTAATCAATATTCCTGATTTCAAAATTTCATTTACAACCGGGTTCTCCAAGGTAAAATCCGTAATCGCAAAAGGATGTGGTTCAATTCTCAGATCAACTTTTCTTCGTAATTTCATCATGTCGATCTGAGTATCTATTATGTCTGAAGCGTTTTTCAACACTATCGCTATATCTATATCACTATCCGCATGGTTTGTCCCTTTAGCAAATGAGCCGAACATGAAAGCTTGTAAAATAACATATTTACTGCTAATTGTATCCACATACCGAGTAGCAATTTTTAAAGCTTCTCCTTTATCCATGATTGCAATATTTTAATTTTTTCTAGCCACTCAGTTGTAAAATCATAGGTACATTTCTTATAAAATGCTTCTTTATAGCTGTCATATCGAGCATTCATATTGAAAGTAGTAATAGTATCCAACCAATCCAAGTATTCTTCAGTGAACTTAAGTCCTGATAAAATAGCCAATTTTGTTAAATCATGGGTGAAGGGTGCATGTTTTAGGGTTTCACTGACGACACAAGCTTTAAGTAGCCTTTCAATTACAATGTGGCCAACAAACAAAGACCAATGATAATCCTTTGATTCATATAAATGATTCATTGTGATAAAATCTTTGTCCGAAGTAGTAATCCAGGGATTATATGTTTTGTTATGTTGATTTGGTCGTCCATTGTTAAATTTTAGTCAAAGATAAACAAATCAAACCTATATAGGAAAATGCAGCCCCTTTGAGAAAATTCTGACTGCTTTCTAAAATTACCAATAAAATTAGTATATTTGATCAATAATACTAAATATATTAGTTTATGTATCTCAATTGCCACAGCTATTTTAGTTTTAAATACGGCACCTTGCCTGTAGAGGCACTGGTGAAGGAGGCAAAAAAATACAATGTGGGCAAACTGGTGCTTACCGATATCAACAATGTATGCGGTGCTTTTAAATTTGTAAAAATTTGTCAGGAAAATGATGTTGATCCGGTATTGGGTGTCGATTTTCGTACCAATGGTATTTGCGATTTTATAGGCATTGCCCGCAACAACGAGGGATTTTACGAATTGAACCGCTTCCTGACTAACCGGTTGCTTCATCCCAATGAGTATGCACAGCCACCGGAGTTCACCAATGTATTCCTAATATACCCCTGGAGCAAAACGCCGGAAAGACCATTAAAACCGTATGAGTTCATTGGCATCCGGCCCCATGAAACCGGAAGGCTTTATGGCTCATCCTTGCGACAGATGTTGCATAAACTGGTGATCCTGCACCCGGTAACCCTGCTCAATAAAAGTGAATTTCAATTACACCAGGTACTCCGTGCAGTAGATCTGAATATTGTAATTAGCAGGCTACTTATTGACCAACAAGCATTTCGGAACGAACATTTTGTACCCGTCGATAAACTATTATCCTGTTATCAAAATTATCCCGCAATAGCCATTAACACTTCATGGTTGCTCGAACAGTGTCATTTTGAACATGACTTCAAGAGCAAAATACGCAAGAACAAAAAAGCTTTCCTCGCCTCGCGTTACGAAGACAAGGAACACCTTAGAATACTGGCCATGGAAGGAATGGTGAACCGTTACGGCCCGGACAACCATGAAGCATTGAAACGGATAGAAAAGGAATTAAAAATCATTGATGACCTGGATTTCAATGCGTATTATTTGATCTCCTACGACATTGTACGATATGCACGCAACAAAGGGTACTTTTATGTGGGCAGGGGCAGTGGTGCCAACAGCATTGTATCCTATTGTTTGCGCATCACAGATGTGGATCCTATCGAATTGGACCTGTATTTCGAACGGTTTCTCAATATTTATCGCAGTTCACCACCCGATTTTGACATGGATTTTTCTTGGAAAGACCGGGATGATGTCACCCGTTATATCTTTAAACGGCATGGTGAAAAGCATGTGGCACTGATGGCCAACTTCAATACTTTTCAGGGGCGTTCGATCATCCGGGAATTGGGAAAAGTCTTTGGGTTGCCAAAAAATGAAATTGACGAACTATCCGATACGCGTAAAAATTTTCGCGGCAGGGACGATGTGTCGCGGCTGATCCATCAGTATGGCAAACATTTGAGTGATTACCCCAAACATTTGTCCATTCATGCCGGTGGGATATTGATCTCGGAGGAGGAAATGTATCATTATACGGCTACTGAAGTGCCTCCCAAAGGTTTTCCTGT
>JAEWLI010000053.1 GCA_023393375.1 Bacteroidota bacterium | reverse complement strand
ACATTTCCGGTCAAGTCCATAAGATATATATTATATTTGATAAGATAACGTGCTACCATATTTTTGGTTTTGATATGGTTCAAACAAAAAAATTCTGATTCACTCATTTACTATCTCCAGGTTTACTTCTTTGCGATTATTAGATTATAATTGTCACTTCTTAATTTAAGATGTGCAGCATTAATTTCATATTGGACAAAAAAGGCATTTTGGATGATCTACCAATCCGAAATATGGTTAGGGCTACCCACCATCGTGGTCCGGATCACGATGGTTTTTCGATTCAGGCAAATAACGGCAAAACCCTTTTTTTGGGCAGTAGCAGATTGGCCATATTGGATTTGTCTAAAAATGCGCATCAACCATTTATTTCGGAAGATGAAAATCATATAATGGTATTTAATGGTGAATTATATAATTTCCACGACCTTAAAAACATCCTGATAAGAAAGGGGATTCGTTTTAGGTCATCATCAGATACCGAAGTACTACTATATGCATTGGCTGAATTTGGTACTCATATTATAGAAAAGCTGAACGGCATGTTTGCTTTTGTATATTATGATAAAAATAAGGATATTCTTATAACTGCCCGGGATATAGCCGGCATGAAGCCAGTTTATTATTATGAAAACGAGCTTTATTTGATTATTTCTTCCGAAATCAAAGGTATTTTGGCTTCGGGTTTGGTGAAAAAAGAATTGAACGAAAACCAGATCCCACACTATTTGAAATTTAAATATGCCTGTAAACCCTACACTTTTTTCAAAGATATCATGGAATTGGAGGAGGGTCATATGCTTAAGTATGAAGAGTCTGGCTCATCAATTAGTAGATATTCCACAAATGTGGAGCAGGGGTATCAGCCTTTAGATCACCAACAAATATTGGTAAAGACAGAGGAATTACTTTATGATGCATTTTTACGACATTATGTGGCAGATGTACCAATAGGTCTGTTTCTGAGCGGTGGTGTTGATTCTACTTTGTTGCTGGCAATGGCACAGCGGGAAAAAATTGCCTTGCCTACCTTTTCTATTGTTCATGAAGACAAATCTGCTTCATTCGGTACTCAGGACCATCATTTTTCCCGACTTGCCATAAAACACTTTGGCAATCCGATTGATCATCATGAAATACCCGCCGAGATTTCTATGCTTGATGAACTGGATGAGATTATCCTACATATGGATCAACCAGTGGGTGATAGTGCTGCAATACTAACATGGTATTTATCGAGGTTTGCCCGGAATTCCGTGAAGTCTGTATGGTCAGGTGCCGGTGCCGATGAATGGTTTGCAGGATACCACCGTCACCAGGCTTATCATTCATACCTTAAATATTATCCAACATTTAAAAATATGGTGCCCCTTTTTAAGTGGATTTCAAAAGGGTTACCTACAGGTGTAAACCATCCTTTTCGAAATCAATTTCGTCTGATCAATAAATTCTTTTTACAAATAGATAAAAATCCTATCGCGACATTTGAAAATTTTACTTCACTGGAATTTAAAATTGCTTCTCGCCAACCAATGGATGATGAAACTTTGTTTCATTCAATACAGAAATTATTTGGCTGGGCATTGAAAAAAGATAGAGATGATTACCTCATTTCAGATGTACTTAAAATCAATGACCTTATGGCTATGAAGCACGGTCTGGAAGTCCGGATGCCTTATCTTGATAAAGAATTGACTGGATTTATAAATACCTTGGATCCACTTCAACTTATAAGGTCCGGAAGAAAATGGATACTTAAATCCCTTCTTTCCCGTTATGGCGGAGAAAAGTTTTGCAACCGCAATAAAGAAGGTTTTGGCCTTCCTTTCGGACATTGGATCAGACAGCAGGAATTGTCACATCTGACAAGTGTGTTTAATGAAAAAATTGAAATTATCCATAAGTTTGTGCCATCCGATCAGGTTAGACAGATATTTTGGAAGCATATCAATAAAAAAGCAGATTACACTGCCGAATTATGGACTTTTCTGGTGCTTGCTAACTGGTTAAAATTAAATGGGTTTAGCTAAAATTTAGAACCTGACATAAGATACATCAGGTGAAATCAATGAAGATCGTTTATATTCATCAGTATTTTAAAACTCCATCGGAAGGTGGGGCCATCAGGTCGTATCACTTAGCGAGGAAATTGGTTGTTGATGGTCATTCGGTAGAAATGGTTACCTCCCGAAATGCAGACAAGTACGAGATGGTGAATATTGATGGCATTACAGTTCATTATTTACCAATCCATTATTCAAATTCATATGGTTTTATTAGAAGATTGGTAGCTTTTATTAGATTTATTCATCAAGCATTTCACCTGATCAGGAAGTTCCAAAATGTTGATTTTGTATATGCCACATCTACTCCACTCTCTGTTGGAATTTTAGCATTGAGAATAAAAAGGAAATTAGGTGTGCCTTATATTTTCGAAGTGCGTGATTTGTGGCCTGATGCACCTATTGAAATGGGGATGATTAAGAATCGGTTGATTCAACAAAGGCTTTTTAAACTGGAAAAAAAAATATATGATCAGGCAATGGCAGTAATTGCTTTATCTCCACCATCAAAAAAAATTATTGAATCACGAACGCATATACCAGTTTACCTGATACCGAATTTTTCAGATAATGATTTTTTTAAATCAGGAAATATTGATTTAAAGTTGAAGGATGATTTCCAGTTAGAAGGATCAATGGTCACTATATATAGTGGTGCAATTGGAAAAGTGAACCGTTTGGAAAGTTTGATCGATCTGGCATTAGTATGTCAGGAAAAAAATATGCCTGCAAAATTTCTAATTATCGGGAAAGGGGCAATGACGGATCATTTGAAGAGAATAGTATTAGTCAACCAACTTTCTAATATTGTATTTATTCCACATAAGAACAAATTTGAGCTGCTTCCTTTTCTGAACCTAGCTCATGCCGCATACATTTCTTTTGAGGCACCTTCGATTTTAGAAACCAGTAGCCCCAACAAATTTTTCGATGCGCTTGCTGCTGGTAAACTGATTATTTATAATAAAAAAGGATGGATAAAAGAGTTGATAGAATCGCATCAATGTGGGTTTTATGCAGATCCTGATCATCCAGAAAATGCCTACGAAAAATTAAGAGGATTTTTTGAAAATCCTATAAAATTAGCAGAATATCAAACAAATGCGGTTAAATTATCCTATCATTATTCTAAAAATAAGATGACCACCTATTTTTCTGAAATCATTAAATTAACCACAGTTCATTTGAACCATTAAACATGGCATCCCGATGAACGTTATCAATACACACGATAGGTTGTTTGCAATAAAAATTAATTATGCCGAAAATATTTAAAATATCATTCATTGGTGCTGGTAACCTGGCTTTCCGCTTGGCACCTGAATTAGAGAATGCCGGTCATCAGATAGTAGAAGTCTACAGTCGTACGA
>JAEWLI010000166.1 GCA_023393375.1 Bacteroidota bacterium | reverse complement strand
ATACACCTCCTGATGGCATAATACTTGTCCACGGGCAGGGAGCAAGAACGGATTTTACAAAATCAGCACCACCTACCGAAAGGCCAGGAAAAATCTTCACGATTTCCGCTCCCAATTCTTCAGCATGACCAATTTCTGAAATTGTACCACAACCAGGAATCCATAATACTTTTCTTCGGTTACAAACCTTAGCCATGTCAGGGTTGAATAAGGGAGAAACAATAAAAGTGGCTCCCAATTGAATATACAATGAACAAGTACCCGCATCGACCACCGATCCTACACCCATCATCATACCGGGAAGTTCTTTGATAGCATATTTGTTCAATTCAGCAAAAACTTCATGGGCAAAATCACCTCGATTGGTAAACTCAAAAACCCTTGCCCCACCATCATAACATGCTTTCACTGCTTTTTTGCAAACTTCGACATCCTTATGATAATAAAGTGGTACTAATCCAGTATCATGCATAGCTTGAGCTACCTGCAATCTTGTATATTTTGCCATAATTGAATTTTACTATTTTTTTAAATTTTATCTTGAAACCCGGCCTGAGGCATCACCACTCATTAATTTTTCTACTTCTTCCACTGTTACCTGATTATAATCCCCTTGGATGGTATGTTTAAGACAGCTGGCAGCAGTAGCAAAATTTAACGCTTTCTGGTCATCGTTGTAAGTGATCAATCCATAAATCAACCCTCCCATAAAGGAGTCGCCCCCACCTACCCGATCGACGATGTGTGTGATTTGATAAACCGGGGCTGCATATAATTTTTTCCCGTCATACAACACACCTGACCAAGAGTTGTGACTGGCACTAACTGATCCCCTTAATGTAATGATGACCTTTTTCGCTTTTGGAAATTTTTTCATCAATTCTTTACAAACCAACTCAAAATCTTCGTGGGAGACTTTACCCCCTACCACATCTGTTTCAGCGGAATGTATGCCGAAAACCATTTCGGCATCTTCTTCATTTCCAAGAATAATATCACAATGGGATACCAGTTCTGGCATTATGTCTGAAGCTTTTTTGCCCCATTTCCAGAGATTTTTACGGTAGTTAAGATCGGTAGAAATGGTAATTCCTTTTGCTGATGCAGCTTTTAATGCTTCCAGGCAAACGGCAGCAGCACCTTCCGAAACAGCTGGCGTGATGCCCGTCCAATGGAACCATTGTACATCCTGAAGGATATCATCCCAATTCAGCATACCAGGTTTTAATTCTGCAAAAGCAGAATTCTCCCGGTCATAAATGACCTTGCTGGCACGATTTACTGCTCCAGCTTCAAGATAATAAATGCCTAGACGATTTCCTTTATGCAAAATTTGACTTGTCCCTACACCATATTTATTCAAATCCATGATAACCGATTTTCCCAGATCATTTCCGGGAAGAGCAGTAACATATTCTGTTGGGATGCCATAATTGGCTAATGAAACTGCAACATTGGCTTCCCCTCCACCAAAAGTTGCTTCAAATTGATTGGCTTGACTGAACCTTAAAAATTCAGGTGTTTTCAACCTAAGCATGATTTCCCCAAAAAGTACAACCTTCTTCATTTATGTAAATTAATAAGCTAAAATTAAATATTGTATTTTTCTTGCCAGTATTCTATTCTTTCATTCTTCATCGCCTGATTACCCATTTCCACACAAATCGAGGTAATAGCACCTGATTTTACATCAGATAATGGTTTGGTCTGGTTTCTAATGGCATCTCCAAAATCTGTTAATGCCTGTAGGGTTGGATCAAGTCTTTCTACTTCAATGGGTGTTCCTTGTTCCCAAATTTTCATGGTTGCACTTGAAACACCGTCTACACCATCGTATCCTGCAGCATCGTTTTCCGCAAAAAGAACAGCTTTATCGAGGTCCAGAATAATAGTTCCTTTTTTGCCCAACACCTTGATCATGTAATTCTGAAAACGATTGGTAGTAAGACAGGTAAATTTAGCCCGAACCCCACTTGGATAATCAAAAATAAGATGGGTATTATCAAATGTTTCTCTTCCGTCTTTGTAATAATCAATTCCACCCATACCCACTACTTTTTGAGGATGGGCATCTAACACCCAGTTGACAAAATCTATTTGATGGGAATTTAATTCAGCTACCAAACCACCCGAATATTCATCATACATTCTCCAATTGATCAACCTTTCCCATTTAGGTTCAGGGACTATCCTTCTCCAGGTGGTGTTTCGGTTCCACTGACATTCAAAAGCTGACACATCACCAATAACCCCCTCTTTAATCATCTCCACTACTTTTACATATAATCTTGAGGAATGATATTGATGACCGGTTTGAAATATTAGTTTTTTTGAATTTGCTTTTTTTACTACTTTTTGAATATCGTCAATTCCTTTCACCATGGTTTTTTCACAAAATACATGCTTGCCTGCATCGATTGCATCAAGTGCCATCTGACCATGCATGCTGAAAGGAGTGGAAATAATCACTGCATTGACACTTTTGTCTTCAAGCAGTTTTCTATAATCAGTATAACTTTTGGCATCGTGACCTGCTTTTGAAATACCATCCTTCAACCTAAAAGGAATAACATCGCAACAGGCTATGGTTTTCATATTGGAAATATTCCTGATAGAAGATGCCAATTCCTGACCCCTTACACCAGTACCGATAATGCCAACCCTAATTTCCTGTTCATTTTTCAATGACGGGGTCATACCCAGTGCTGTTCCAGTGGCAATTAACCCGGATGTAGCCAAAAACGATCTTCGTGTAAATTTCATTTTCCTTTTATTTTTGAATCTTCTTCAATCAATTGTATGAATAAAAGACGATCGACATTGAGTGATTATTCTAAATCATTTTCAAAGATATATTAATATTTTTAAGCTCTAACTCCTAATCTAGGTAATACCTGTAATTTTCCTTTATGATAATATCTATCGGAATAAATGATTCCTTTTTAACTTCTTTTTTCAAAACAATATGATCAAAAAGATCCATTACAGCCTTGTAGCCTTGTTTTGATGGATTCTGAGCGATTAAAAAATGAATGCGTTCATTTTCCAAACAGGTTATATTTTTTTCCAATAAATCATAACCGATCACACAAACATTTTTAACCAAATCCTTATCTACCAATTCACAAAATAAATAAGACCGTGAATTGGGTATAAATACTCCTGAAATGTCACTATTTTGACTAAAATGCTGGATCAGAAATTCTTTTAACGTTTTGAAATTTCTGCTTTCAGCTCTCAGAACCACTACCCTGTTTGATGATATCTCATCATTGTGCTGAAAATAATCAAGAAACCCCCTTGTCCGTTTATTTACCTGTGCAGAACTTGCCCCTTCTTCCATTAGCAAAACAATGAATTTCCCCGATTTCCTACCTGCAAATTGATGTATCAATTTTCCTGCTAGGTAGCCACTTTGAAAAGAATTCTGACCAATAAAACTCACTTTATCTTCAATATCCAGATTCGAATCAATTATTGAAAAAGGAACATTCAGTTTACGGCACTGAGTGATGGCATCATGAGCCAACTCTTCAAATAAAGGAGGAAAGATGAAACCATCTGGATTGGAGTTTATAATTTGATTAGCTTTTAGCTGGAAGGATGCGGAATCAGACTGGTTAAAATACTGAATATCCACATCAAGTTTATAAGTATCTAGTTCTTCAGCGGCATTTTTAATTCCCTGCAATGGGCCATACCAATAATCATTGTGTGATTTGGATTCAGGCAATAAAGCAGCAAAGCGAAATTTCTTTTTTAAAGCCAGTGACCGGGCGATCATATTTGGAATATATTGCAATTCATTGATTGCGTTCAATACTTTAGCTTTTGTTTCTTCAGCTACTTCACCCCTATTATGCATCACACGATCAACAGTGCCAACCGATACACCCGCTATTTCAGCTACATCTTTTATTTTGATTTTCTGATGATCTTTTACGGGCATATCTATATTAAATTTTCGTGTACGTTAACGAAACAAAAGTATTGAGAAAAACTTAAATATAAAAAATAATTACTACTTTTCGTGTGCGCACACGAATATTCGTATGAAAGAATAAAGATGATGAAATTAGGAAAATATTCCTGGGGGATTGGCGATCGATTCACCCATCAGGGTGAAGCATTGTTAAAAGCTTTATTATTAGCCCGAGAAAGCAACATTCAGATAACACCTGTCTGGAATAAATCAAACAGAGAACATTTAACGATAGGCTCTGTGCCATTAACCACAAGAGAAGCCGCTGATGCTGCAGTAGCGGAATTAAACTGGTCTTTTCCATATTTTGTTGATGCTGATCATATCAACTTGAACACAGTAGACCGATTCCTTGAAATTGCCGATTTTTATACGATTGATGTAGCTGACTATATCGGACAAAAAGGTGATCGTATTGATGTAGATGCATTTATTCAAAAAAATAAACGTCTGACTGGAGAAATTACCATACCTGGAATAAATAAGACTTTTAATATTTCACTAGATTTCTTAAACGAAATAGGCGAAAAGTATATTCATGCTATAAAACAAGCCACAACAATTTATCAATACATAAGAAAAAACAAAACAGGTGATTTTGTGACAGAAGTGTCTATGGATGAAGTGGATCAACCACAAACACCGATAGAATTGTATTTTATCCTTGGTTTGCTGGCAGAATATAAGGTGCCGGTACAAACTATTGCCCCAAAATTTACCGGAAGATTTAACAAAGGTGTAGATTATGCAGGCAATATAGATCAGTTTGCACATGAATTTGAGGATGATTTATTGGTCATTGATTATGCGATCAAACAATTTGGATTGCCCGAAGACCTGAAATTAAGTGTACATTCTGGTAGTGATAAATTTTCCATTTATCCCGTGATGGGAGAATTGCTTAAAAAACACAACAAAGGAATTCATATAAAAACCGCAGGGACTACCTGGTTGGAGGAGATTATCGGATTATCTCTTGCAGGTGGTCAAGCTTTGTCGTTTGTGAAAGAGATTTACAAAAAAGCTTTCTACAACATGGAGGATCTTTGCAAACCATATTCCACAGTTATAGATATACAAGACAATCAATTGCCTTCACCTGATGAGGTGGCAGATTGGGATAACCAAAGAATGGCAGAAACTTTAAGGCATGTGCCTGAAAATCCGAATTATAATCCAAACATGAGACAATTGATCCATGTGGCTTATAAATTGGCAGCTGAGATACACGATGAATATATCCATTTGCTAAACAAGCACGAGGCATTAATTGGCCGGCAAGTCACTGAAAATATTTGGAGCAGACATATCAAACGATTATTCAATTTATAAATAATTGGTAGGGATGGCAGAAACCACTAATTTTATGGCCGAATATTCGAAACTTGATAATGAAAAAATTTCTTGATGATAATTTCCTGTTGCAGACCAAAACAGCCGAAAGCTTGTATCATGAGTATGCCAAACAGATGCCGATTATAGATTATCACAATCACCTTCCCCCGGATGAAATAGCTGAAGATAAAAATTTTGATAATCTAACTCAAATCTGGCTATACGGCGATCATTATAAATGGAGGGCTATGAGAACCTTCGGCGTCAATGAAAAATACATTACCGGAAATGCTACTGACGAGGAGAAATTTGAACAGTGGGCCAAAGTAGTACCATATACACTTCGCAATCCACTATTTCATTGGACTCATTTAGAGCTGCAGCGATATTTTAATATCCATAATTTGCTGGCACCCGATACCGCTAAGGAAATTTACAGTAAGGCAAACGAAAAACTGGTTCAGCCTGAATATAGTGTCCGTAGTTTGCTTAAAAAAATGAATGTCACCACATTATGTACCACAGATGATCCTATTGATGATTTGCGGTTTCATAGACAAATCGCTGAATCGGATTTTGACATTAAAATATTACCTGCATGGCGCCCGGATAAAGCCATGGCAGTAGACCATCCTGGACCATACAATCAATATCTGGATAAATTGGAAGAGGTTTCTGGTATAGAAATTCGCTCTTATGCCACTTTACTTGAGGGTTTACAAAAACGTCATGATTTCTTTGCCTCTATGGGGAGTAAAGTATCAGATCATGGTATTGAAGAATTTTATGCGGAGGATTACACCCAACAAGAAGTAGATAAATTTTTCATGAAAATACGTAAAGGTGAAAATCTTACTACGGAGGAAGCTTTAAAACTTAAATCGGCACTGATGGTAGATTTTGCCAAAATGGATCATGCCAAAGGTTGGGTACAGCAATTTCACTATGGTGCTATACGGAATAACAACCTACGCATGTTCCGCACCCTGGGTGCTGATACTGGTTGGGATTCGATTGGCGATTTTAAAGTTGCCCAATCTATGGCAAAGTTTCTTAGCAGGTTGGATGAAACAGATCAATTGACGAAAACCATCATTTATAATATCAATGCTAGTGACAATGACATGGTTGCCACAATGGTTGGCAATTTTAATGATGGATCGGTTGCCGGCAAAGTGCAATTCGGTGCCGGATGGTGGTTTAACGACCAAAAAGACGGAATGGAGAAGCATTTCAACTCACTTTCCAACCTAGGATTGGCAAGTCAATTCATCGGAATGTTGACTGATTCCCGCAGTTTTCTGTCTTTTCCCAGACACGAATATTTCCGCCGGATCATCTGTAACTTGTTTGGTAATGACATTGAAAATGGGGAAATCCCAAATGATCTTCCATTTGTAGGAAAAATGATTCAGGACATTTGCTACAATAATGCTAAAAAATATTTTGGTTTTTAATACGGCAGAACGTGTAGTTTTAAAGTTCAGCCTCTCCTTGGCAGGGGTTTTTTGTTTTTAGGGGGTAAGGCGGAAGACCAACTGCTTACTTCCAACATTTTAATGATTAGGCATATCAAATCATATTAAATAACCGCCTCCTATTCATCTTTAGGCTGATTTATATGTTAAGCTTATTTGTTCCAATTTTTGAACTATAACTATTTGTTTGTCTTAAAAAATCAGGTGTTGTCTGTATCATTTTACAATTTGAACCTCGTGAACATAATCCACTTTATGGGGTTAATAAAAATCAGAAGATTTGCTATCATGACGAAACAGAACAATAATCATCTCCCCAGTGCTTTAGATGCTGTCCCGGGTATCATGTTTATGCTTTACGACCAACAGACGAATCAACTGAGTGTAAGTGAGTATAAGTTCAAAGAATTATGGGAAAGGCCTGTAAATGAGTATATTACAAATCCCACTTTATTAATGGATACCATTCATGAGGATGACCGTAAAGACTTTATCATTTTTTATTCCCGCAATAAGAATAATGATAAATACAGAAACCAAGATATTAGAATAATTACGCCAGATCAGCGAGTAAAATGGGTAGAAGTAACCCGAGTACCAGATGATAATATTCAAACAGGTCATTTCTTTATGTTGCGGGATATTACACTGGAAAAAAATTATATGGAGAACCTCTTGAACGTGAATGAACGAAAGGACATGGTTATTCATATTATTGCTCACGATCTAAGGGGAATGATTTCTCATATCAATACTTCTATCTTTCTTTTAGAAAAAGGATTGGAAACCGGGGTGGAAAATGGGATCGGCAATTATATCCGGATTATAAAAAACGCCTGTAAAAACAGTATAAATTTCATGTCAGATATTCTGGAGCTGGAGTATATCCAGTCGTCGCAAATTAAGCTAAAAAAAAGCCGCATGAATATCACCGAAAGGTTGCGTTTACTAGTTGACACTTATGGGATTTTTGGGAAAAGTGACAGGTTTGAACTTCAAGGTGATCAAGATGTGTATGTAGAACTGGATGAAGTAAAATCGATGTTGATTTTTGAAAACCTTTTATCAAATGCCTACAAATTCACACCTGAAACAGGCAAAATCATAATTAAAGTTGCAGAACATACTGATAAGGTAAGAATAGAAGTGCATGATACCGGAATTGGAATACCGGAAGAGTTGCACCCTCACATTTTTGAAAAATTTACCAAAGCAAAACGAAAAGGAATAAAGGGCGAAAAACCATTTGGTTTAGGATTGCATATCATAAAACATTTGGTTGATCTACATCAAGGGAAAATATGGTTTGAGAGCAAGGTCAATGTTGGTACAAGTTTTTATATTGAGTTCCCGAAATTTTCGGAAATTGCACCTTAACCCCCTTTTTGTCCTAAAAAATCTCTTGTAATTTCCCCCGGCAATTTAGTGTCATGTTGATTGGTGGTGGTAAGTGAATTGGTAAACATACCCACTGTAATTATAAAAATACCGGCAATCAAATGTAAGGCAGAAGTAACCTCATAAAAACCAAACAACCAAGGTGAAACAGCAATGAATACGCCCAGTCCATTATCAATCATCACATGATTAGCCATGCCAATTTTTCGCACAAGCCCTAATTCATAATTAGTAAATACTGCCATCACCAAAATAAGAACCCCTGCCGCAATAGGTAGAATAACAGCTATTTGAGGAGCTGAAGCCGGCAACAAAATGAGAGGAAGTATGATTAAAAGTAGTCCACTCAGGTAATCCAAGACACCGTGCACTGTTGAAGAAATAAATTTCATATTCATGGTTGAAATAGTTTTTTGTGACTGACCATTATTCTATCATTTAAATTAAACAGGTAGTGTATTAAAAAGTTTGACAATACCTCTGCCAAACAAAACTTTGATACACTTTCGTTAATGGGCGAAATGATTAATTTTGCAATCAAATTCAATTCAATTGATTCAGATCAGGGAAGTAAGCAAACGATTTAAACAAGTAATAGCTGTTGACCACATAGACCTTGAGATCAGGAAAGGGGAATATCTGGCATTGCTAGGCCCTAATGGTGCCGGAAAAACCACCTTGGTAGAGATGGTAGAAGGGTTACAACACCCTGATAAGGGGGAAATCATCATCAATGGTTTATCCTGGAAATCACATGCACTGCAAATCAGAAAAATAATGGGATTATCTCTGCAGGAAACCCGATTTATCGATAAACTTACTGTAAAAGAAATCCTGAATTTATTTGGTAGTTTTTACAACCTGCCCAGAAAGAGATCAGATGAAATCATTGATTTGGTGAATCTGAAAGACAAAACAAATGATTACACCATAAATTTGTCCGGAGGACAACGTCAAAGATTAGCATTAGGGGTAGGCCTGCTTAATCATCCGGAAATATTGATTTTAGATGAACCCACCACCGGACTTGATCCCAATGCAAGAAGAGAGATATGGGAAATCCTGCGTCAGCTAAATCATAATAAAAATATAACTATGATTTTGACGACCCATTATATGGAAGAAGCTGAAAAGCTCTGTGACAGGATCGTGATCATGGATCAAGGGAAAATCATTGCACAGGGAACACTTCGGCAGCTTCTCTCCCATTTCTCGGGTGGCGAAATCATTACCTTCAGAATCAATAAAAAACCCTCTTTGGAAAATCCATTTCAGACCAAAGGTATTGTAGATCTTCAATGGCAAAATGGTGAAGCAGGTACAGTAATCGGGAGAATGGAAGTTGATGAGATTGCCAAATCATTGCCTACCTGTCTTGAAGAACTAAAAGCACTGAACATCGAAATATTGGAATTGGAATCACACAAAAAAACCCTTGATGACCTTTTTGTATCCATGACTGGAAGGAGGTTGCATGAATAGTGTATTCATCAACCTGTTAATGGTACAATTTAAGGAATTTTACCGTTCCCCATCAGTGTTGTTTTGGGGTTTTGCCTTTCCTATTCTCATGATCGTCGTATTGGGGTTAGCTTTTATGCACCGTCCTGCAGAAAAAAGAACCATAGCAGTAGTTGGTGACAAGGCTCAATATGATGCTACTTTTCAACAACAATTGGACTCTCTTGAGAAAACCGGTAGTTTTAAAATCATATTTCTATCAGAAAAAGATGCCTTACTAAGAACCAAACGTGGACAGTTGTCGGTATATGTCAAACCATCAGTGGAAAATGAAATGTATTTTCACTTTGACCCGGACAATAGCGATGCCCGAATGACCTATCTTTTGGCAACCCATGCGTTAATGTCTTCCGACAAGGACAAGTTTAAAACTTCCTACATCACCACAAGCGGGCACAGGTATATAGATTTTCTTGTTCCAGGATTATTGGCAATGGGAATAATGAATTCATGCCTGTGGGGAATAGGATGGAACCTGATTGACTTTCGCATTAAAAAGCTGATGCGAAGAATGGTAGCAACACCAATGAACAAAGCAGTGTTTCTGCTGTCACAGGTAGTCAGTAGAGCTTTGCTATTGATCTTTGAAATGTCGATCATATATTTATTTGCCCACTGGGCCTTTGGGGTAGAAATACAGGGGAATCTGCCCACTTTGTTACTTGCCATTATTTCTGGAGTTGTTACTTTCTCGGCACTTGCTGTATTATTGGCGTCGAGGGCGGAACACAGTCAGGTGGGAAATGGATTAATAAATGCCACGACCATGCCAATGCTCATTCTTTCAGGCATATTCTTTTCTTATGAAAACTTTCCCGATTGGGCTGTGGGAATAGTGAAGTTCTTGCCTTTGACCCTGGTAGCTGACGCGATGCGAGCAGTTTTTAATGAGGGTGCATCATTGATTCATGTTTGGCAGGAAATTGCCATTTTACTGGGTTTGGGAGTTATTTTTTTTACATTTGCCTTAAAAATTTTTAAATGGCGATAAAAAAAGTCATGACTAATTGCCATGACCTTTCCGTTTTTGCTTTCAAAATATGTCCTAATTATTTATCTGTATAATTTTATAGCTTTATTAAAAGTATCACGTGAAGAAACCCCTTCCGAAATATTTTTTGTGATCATCAAAATAAAATCATCAACTATCAAAGGTAAATAACCTAGTCTTAAAGCCAATTCTTTACATAACTTCAGCTCATTTTTGTTTACTTGTCCATCTATCATCATCATGCATACCAGATCATAAATCTGATTGAACCTTTCTTTTGAACTCTTTGGAGGATTGAATTTTACGTTTCCAGGGTTCATCTTTATCTGATAGATTTCTTCCTTTGAAATGCCCAGGCGTGTAGCCAGATTTAATAATAACATCATTTCCTCGTCATCAATACTGCCGTCAGACAAAGCTACCTCTATCAGATTTTTTACATGGCTCTGATTTTTTTGTTGATGATTACGATTGAAAATGTTTAATTTCATCCTGATAATTTCTATTGGTAAAAATAGAATAATATTAATCTTTACGTTGAGAAAAAGAAATTGATAATAGACAAACGTAAGATTTTTCATTTTTGTGCGCTTATTGTCTTTGTACAGGTCAAGTTCTTAAGTAAAAAAAATGAACAATTCTAAGCATAGGTGGTTGTATTTTATGTAGTCTCTATTTTCTCCTGACTCCACTTGACACCAAAACACAAAATTAACTTGTAACTTATCCTTAGGGAATTATTAAAATCTCAAAAATTATGGAAGAAAAATCAATTCTATCATATGCTGCCAATATCCTAAAGAGCAGAGGTTTTGAAGAAATACATGCAGATGTGGAAGAGTTTGATCCACCTTCAAGGCTTTTAAAAAAAGGTTCTGATACCGAATTCACTCCTGATCTCACGGCAAAACAAAATGAAGGAAAGTGTTATTTTGAAATTGTAAGAACAGCAAAAAGGGATAAGAGCAGGCTCATTGATAAATGGAGTTTGCTATCTGCAGTAGCCAAACACAAAAACGGCCATTTTTTTCTTCTTGTTCCTGATGGAAAAATGAATTATGCACAAAAGATATTGAAGGATGAAAATATTGAAGCCGGGATTATAAAAATTTAGTCTCAACTTTTTATCTTATATGAAAGCGTGATCAGGTTCTGTAATTTCTACAATACCTGAATTATTAATCCTGCTTAATTTTACCATTTTAATTTCATTCACCAGTACTGGGTCATATTTAGTGACTACCCTGATGTAATTATCTGTAAAACCTGATATATTACCATCTTCAATGTCATCTTCGAATAATACCGGACGTGTTATACCAAGTTGACTTTCATAAAAAGCTCTTCTTTTTTTGATAGACAAGCTTCTGAGCATTTTCGATCGGTTGTTGCGCTCTTCAATCATAACCGAACCTTCAAATGCAATAGCCGGTGTATCCGGTCTTTCAGAATATGGGAAGACATGCAAATAAGAAATATCCAACTCATTGAGAAATTGGTATGTCTCAAGGAAATCCTTTTCAGTCTCCCCGGGAAAACCGGTTATCACATCCACCCCAATACAACAGTGGGGTATCAGATCACGGATTTGCTCGACTTTTTCTGCATAAAGCTCCTTTAGATAACGACGACGCATCAACTTGAGGATCTTATTTGAACCAGATTGAAGTGGAATATGAAAATGAGGCATAAACTTCTTGGAACAGGCTACCAATTGAATGATTTCATCGGTTAACAGGTTGGGTTCGATGGAAGATATCCTAAACCGCTCAATACCTTCCGTATTTTCAAGAGCCATGGCAAGATCGATAAATTTATCATACCTTACGCCATCCCGTATACCGAAATCGCCTGTATTAACTCCAGTTAATACAATTTCCTTGATATTTTCAGCTGAAATTTCTTTAGTTGCCTTTAATATATTATCTATGGTGTCACTCCTACTTTCGCCCCTGGCCAAAGGAATCGTGCAAAAAGTGCATGAATAATCACAACCATCCTGTACTTTCAAAAATGTACGGGTTCTGTCGAAAACAGAATACGCACTATTATATTGTTTTGCTGCATCAATATCAGAACAAATAGCTACAGGCTCGGAATTTTTTAATAACTGGGGCAGTAAATCAGGCAACTGGAACTTCTCAGCAGCCCCTAAAACTGCGTTCACTCCTGGAATAGACGTGATTTCTTCAGGTTTTAATTGTGCATAACATCCAATGATAAATACATGCGCATGGGGGGATATATTTTTTGCTTCCCTTACCACCTTGCGGCATTTTTTATCAGCATTATCAGTCACCGAACAAGTGTTGATGATAAATACATCCGGCTTCTGATCAAACTCTACCCTTGTAAACCCGTTTTCTTCAAATTTTCGGGCAATGGTAGATGTTTCGGAGAAATTTAATTTGCAACCAAGTGTATAAAATGCAATTTTTTTAATTTCTGAATTTCCCTGCACACATATATAATTTATAAATGGTTGCAAAATTATGGATTCCTCAGTTAAAATAAAACCCAAAGAACAAACGTGCCAAAAAGAGCGCATAATTTTAGAAGTAAAACAAATTTTTGTCAAAATGATTATTAATTTCATTACGATAAGAGCATTTATTTAAATTTTTTTCTATAAAAACGAAAATATACATTCATGCTCATAATTTGGCAGATAGATTGCAAAACTTTCAAAATGTAATTTAAAATCTTTTTTACATTACAAAATATTCAAAAAAGAACCACTTCCCTATAATCAAATATTAGCCAAAATACTGCAATTTCACTGTTTATTGGTTCTATTTTAATGCAACTATTTACCTTTTTCAGTTTTTTTTCGTTTCTTTGGGTATTATTTAAGCTATTTGAAAGTTTTTTTTGATTTTAGCTATCTTATTGGTCAATTAACTAACTAACAAATTATTTCTTATGAAAAAGGTTGAAGCTATTATTAGGACCTCAAAATTTGAAGAAGTCCATGAAGCCCTGGCTAAAGCAGGGATCAAGTTTATGTCATTTTATGAGGTTAAGGGTTTTGGAACCGAAACCGGCATGTCTCAATCATACCGGGGAGCAGCTTATGATATATTATATATCCCCAGAACAAAAGTGGAGATAGTTGTATCAGACAATTTTTTACAGCCTACGCTTGATATTTTATTAAAAGTAGCTCGTACAGGCCCTAATGGCACCGTTGGTGATGGGAAAATTTTTGTAATGGATCTCGAAAAAGTAGTTCGTATCAGAACTGGTGAAGAAGGTTCTCCCGCCATCAACTAAATACAGCTATCTAATTCTCAAATAAAATAATTCAATTTTCAAAAACAAATAATATCATGAGTGAAGCAATATTTACTGCCAACAACATTTGGATGATGGTCTCCACATTCCTTGTTTTTATCATGCATCTGGGTTTCGGAACCCTAGAAACCGGTTTAACGCGATCAAAAAATACTACAAACATACTTTTTAAGAATACTATGATTATAGCCTTGGGGCTGCTTACTTATGCCTTCTGGGGTTTTAACCTAATGTATCCTGGAGATGCCTATGCAGGTGGGTTTTTCGGATTTGCCGGATTTGGCATTTTTTCACCAGAAGGAGATGCCGGCCTGATAGGTTATGCAGATGGTGGTTATACCTTTTGGACAGACTTTTTATTTCAAGGGATGTTTGCTGCTACTGCAGCTACTATAGTGTCAGGGGCTGTTGCTGAAAGAATAAAATTAGACAGTTTTCTTGTATTCAGCTTTGTCTACGTGAGTTTAATTTACCCTATAGTAGGTATGTGGCATTGGGGTGGTGGCTGGATTTCAGAACTTGGATTCCATGATTTTGCCGGTTCTACCATTGTACACTCTGTAGGTGGATGGGCAGCTTTGGCAGGTGTAATTGTACTTGGGCCAAGACTTCATAAATACGTGGATGGCAAAATCAAACCCATTCCAGGACACAGTTTACCCCTTGCATTTATTGGTGTGATGATCCTGTGGTTAGGCTGGTTTGGTTTTAATGGTGGCTCTGTATTATCTGCCGATCCGGGAACAGTTTCCAAAGTATTGGTAACGACTTCCATAGCTGCTGCTGCAGGTGCTATTGGTGCTTGTTTAGCGACCAGAATCCTTGTTAAATCCAATGATATTACCATGGTACTCAACGGAATCCTTGCGGGATTGGTAGGTATCACAGCCGGAGCAGATGTAACGTCAGTAACCTCTGCACTCATTATCGGTGCTATTGCGGGTATAATTGTAGTTGCATCTGTATTGTTCCTTGACCGCATTAAAATTGACGATCCTGTAGGTGCAATCTCTGTTCACCTTGTATGTGGTATCTGGGGAACTCTTGCCACTGGAATCTTTGGAGTCGGAACCGATTTTATGGCTCAGTTGATAGGAGTGGCTGCTGTAGGTGCTTTCTGTTTCACTACTGCGCTTTTGATTTTCTATGGCATTAAAGCTATCATCGGTATCAGAGTAGATGAAAAAGAAGAAGTAGAAGGTCTGGATATTTACGAGCATGGCATGCATGCCTATCCGGACATCAATGCAGCAACTGAAGCGTAGATCTCTTAATTTGATAAAATTCCCTGCAAAACCTGGTATAACCCCATTTAGTCAGGTTTTGCAGGATCACTAAAAAATAAATTATACACGATTAAATTCATAAAAACATGAGAAAATTATTCCTTTTAACCATCCTTTTCTTAACACTTGTGATTACGCATCGCTCATATGCTCAATTTGATGCTGGAGCAGATCTGGTAAGTTCTTATATCTGGAGGGGGACCATCCTTGCGGACGGGCCATCTATTCAACCCTGGGTTTCCTACTCGGTTGGAGAAGAAAATGTGACTTTCGAAATTGGTGCATGGGGATCGTATACATTCTTTAGTTTAGATGGTACTAAACCGCCCAGTGAGGCTGATATCTATGCCACTTTAGGTTTAGGCCCCATATCTATAACGCTCACTGATTATTTTTTCCCCTCTTTAGGAGAACTTTACTTTGATTATGACAACGGACATATCTTAGAAGCGAGTGTAGGCGCAGAATTTGGTGGCTTATCTTTATTGGCAGCCATTAATATAGCAGGTGCCATAGATGATGATAATCCCGGAATCTATTTTGAAGGTGCTTATGCATTTGACTCCGGGGTTAGTGTTTTTGCCGGCTTTGGAGATGAGTTTTATCAAGCCGAGTCCTTTGGCCTGGTAAATTTAGGTATAGGTTATGAAAAAGAAATCCTGGGTGGGCTACCAGCGTTTGGTCAAGTAATTTTAAATCCAGAGGCAGAATCATTCGGGATAGTATTTGGTGTCAGCTTTTAATCCATTAGTTAGTATAGTATATGTGCTTGAAAAGCTGCCTGCATTTGCAGGTCAGCTTTTTTTCATTTGTATGGTTAGCTAAAAAAGATCCCTTCTACTGTTCTGATTCAACTCTGTTCTTTTCTTCTTCCAGACCAGTAGCACGAGCCCTGGAACCCTTTACCTGTTGATTGCCTAATTGATAAGTCAGACTAAACCGCAATTGACGCGAATCATGTACTCCCCCGCCATCTAAGTGAATGCCTCCATAATTACTTACCCCTTTCCAATTGTTGGTTTTAAAAATATCGCTAACAGAAATCTTCACGGATGCTTTATTATCCCAAAAGGTTTTTCTAACCCCCGCATCTACACTCCACATGCCTTCCATCCTGAATGTGCCACCCCAAATTGAAGGTGAATTGTACCAACCAGACACTTCGAAATTGATATCTGATGGTAAAATTATATTGGTCTTAGCATAAACATTCAAAGTAGCGGCACTTAAATTAATTTGTGTGCCAGCATTTTCTGATTTATAAAATGATTTATACAGATTGCCATTGGTATAGAAGCTCCACTTTTTGGTGATATCCATTGAATAATTTACATTCAGTCCAACTTGTTTAAAGTTGGTCATGTTTTGAACAGAAATCATGCTGCCTCTTTCGCCAGTTGTATCCAGAATTTGGGCAAAATAATCATGGGTCATGCTATAATTAATTTCCGTATTCAGTTTTTGATCAAAAGAGTGGCTCAATTTATAACTATCAGTATATTGAGGATTTAAAAAAGGATTACCTCTTCGAAAAGTAAGTTCATCCAATTGAAATTCAAATGGATTTAAGCTTTCATATGAAGGCCTGTCAATCCTCCGACTGTAATTTGCAGACAATTTGTGTTTTTTACTTAATGAAAAGGCAACTCCCCCACTCGGGAAAATATCAGCGTACGACCTCTCTACATTGTTTTTATCAGTTGTTTCCACACCTTCCAATTCTCCCCGGGAAGAGGTGTGTTCCATCCTCAATCCTGAATTGAATGATAATTTATCATTTATTTTTCCATTGTAGCTTATATACCCAGCTATGATTTTTTCTGAATAGATAAAGTCATTGGATTTATTTATATCAATTTGTGGCTTACCTTCAACCACATTATAATATTCTAAACTATTATCTGTAGTTACATTTGAAACCTTAGTGCCTAATGATAGATTCCCAATCCAGATGGACTTTTCATAATCGGCCTTAATTGCACTAATATCTATTCTTGTAAGTTGTTGGTCTTCGGAAAGATTTTGATTCAACATTGTTTCGTCTTCCACATCATAATAAACATTAGACTGGTTACTGACGCCTTCTTTGAAAAAATAACCATAGTCAGTATCGATGTTTAACTTTGCCCCTTTTGAGCCAGTGTATACATAATTCAAATTTGAATTAATATTATCATTCCCGATTACCCTGACACTGATAGCATCAAGTCTTTGTACAATAATGCCGGTTTCCTGGTTTCCAAAGGGTGTGGTGGATACAGTATTCATATCTTGTGAATTGATATTTCCATTGATCACAAATCCCACCAAATGATTTTTATTAATCAAATAGTCTGTTCCCAATCTAAACCCATGCCCACTACGGTCCCAGATCGATTCGGTAGACTGATCTAGAAAGCTATCTTTTATCAACTTGATATATGCCTCCGTCCAATATCCTTTTCGGTCATGATAATTATAATTGCCAAAAACATTCAGCTTTTTGTTGCGATAATTAAAATCTGCCCCTCCGCTATAACCTGCAAATCTACCCACATTGTAATTGGCTGAAATAGTACTTTTTAATCCCAGGTTGTGATCTCTTTTTAATCTGATATCGAGAATACCCGCATTTCCTTCTGCTTCATATTTTGCCGAAGGATTCGTAATAATATCAACAGATTCCACACCATCAGATTGTAGACTTCTAAGCATATTTACGAGATCTTCACCACTCAAATGGGATGGTTTTCCATCGATGTATACTTTCACCCCGGATTTGCCCTGTAAAATGATGTTATCATTGTTATCAATAATTATTCCTGGTGCTTTTCGAAGCATTTCCAAACCGTCGGTGCCGGCAGTACCCGGACTTGAAGCTACATTGAAAATAGTTTTATCTGGATGTATCTCTACAAGCGGTTTGGTTGCGGTTATTTTTACTTCCTCTAGCTTAGTTACAGACTCCCTTACCTTTATGGGATCCATCTCCAATTTGTCACCCTCTCCCAATTCAATTATTTCCGAGACTTTAGAGTCATATTGAATACTCCGGAGTTGGATCAAATACATTCCTTCTGCTACGTGTTCAAACACAAAACTTCCATCATCTTTGGAAAAATCTGCCTTTACCAATGCCGAATCTGTATCAAGCAACATTAGTGTAACAAAGGGAACAGGATTTCCACCTTCATCCTCGATCGTTCCATGTATACTACCAGAGGTTTTGTTTTGAGCAAACAGTGAAAGGGTGGATATTATAAAAAATAATTGCGCTAATAAAATTTGTTTCATTTGCATAGTCTTTAAATTTTCTTGGAATATTCAATTGCCATGCCTTTATCGAAAAAAATTATGAAAATAGCCCTAAGGGCTGATAAATGGCTATTTTTTTATTTTTAGGTTAAATTAACTTTCTTTAGAATGGCCGAATTCGAACAGGAATTGTAATATTTGTGAACAATGCATTTGCAAACAAGTATTGGCATAGATGTTGTGAATTTTTGGGACATCTAATAAAATACAAGCAACATCAATCAGAAATTACCATAGGGATTTTTTGTATTTTTACATTTTAAAACACTGTATTAAATTAAAATTCAAATGAATAAAATAATAATTCTCTTTTCAATGTCTTTTATTGTGATTACAAGTGCTTGTAATAACAATGAAACAGAATTTACAGGTACAATCATAGCACCTGATCAGGTTATTTCTTTTAATAATATTTTCTTTCAGGAAGTATCTATCGATAAACCGGGATGGTTGGTAGCTTTTCGCGAAATAAATGGGACCACTGCTTATCAGGTAGCATTGCCAGCTTATATACCTTCTTCAGGACGATATACAAATAATTATATTTATCTTGATTCCACCGTTATGATTGTAGATAGCATGACAGTAGTTTTAAAGTTATACGATGATAATGGCAGTGACTTTGGTCAATTTGATGCGAATGATCTTCCAATAGAAGTTAATGGTCAGCAAGTAGCCACCAGTATCCTATTAGCATCACCCCGGATCACCACCAATAACCAAAGTGTGTCAGAAAATACTATTGTAGTAAAAGAGGTGTTGACTGGTGTGAGGGCATGGATTGCTGTTTACCAATTGGATGAGGAAGGCGAATTTGATAATCTTGTGGGTTTTGAACCAGTGGATGAATATCGCATGAATAATATAAAAGTAGAGTTGACGGATACGGTAACTTATGAAATTGGCGACAAACTAGCTACAGTACTACATGCCAATAATGTTCCTTTTGAATATTTTACCTATCCTGGGAACGACGCTATTCAAGTTTTTGGATTTTCATCAGAGAACATCATTTTCGATACTTTTGAAGTTCAATAGTCAATAACATCTCGGTTCTTAATTGGACTTGAGTAATTGAACAAGTTCGGATAAAATCATTGCAGTAGCACCCCAAACGATATGCCCTTGAATATCAAAGCAAGGTGCCTCAATTTGCTTTCCGGAACTGGCAGCAACGAGCACATTTCTAATGTTGTTTCCACTTATCAGTTCTTCTGTATTTGAAATAATAATTTGGTGAACTTCGTAGGGATCTTTTTGGAATACCGGCTCCTGATGCATTACGCCTACAACAGGATGTATCAAAAAATTACTGACTGGTATATATAATGGGGTCAACTCCGCGATTACTTCAATTTGTTTAGCGGGAACACCTATTTCTTCTTCGGTTTCCCGTAACGCAGTGAATATTAGATCAGGATCGCCGGGATCCATTTTTCCTCCTGGCAAGCTGATTTGACCACTATGAATACCATTGTAAACAGGCCGTTGGATCAGCGGGAAACATATTTGGCGATGATCTCCATAAAATAGAATCAGTACAGCTCCTGGCCTCGCTTTGGCTGCAAGATGTTGCATAAACCGTTCATCAAGATCAATAATAGGAGCCATTAGCTTTTGTGCTTTTATACCTGGCATACCTTTTTGAATACCTGATTTCAGTTGGATTACAAATTCAGATAGCGTACTCATGAAAATATTTTCAGAATTGTAAAAATATTAAAATTAAACCTGACCCAAAACGGTCAGATTAGAAATTAAAAAAGATCAATTGCAGAGACGATCTGTTTAAGGTAAGAAAAACAGAAATATTTTGGAATTATTTAGAACCCCACTCAGGGTCAGCTATATTTACAGTCAAAAACAAACAATTCTTATTTTCCAAATGCTTCTACCTGATGGCTTAGTGTAGTACTATATACCGGAAAACTGATTTTTACACTTGCAAAGAAAGATCTTGTTTGAACACCTGGCCTTAGACCTATTTCCGCTCCATATCCCCAGCCAAATTCCCGGTTAAATTTTCCGTCCATACCCAATCGGAATCCAAACATATTGGTTTTTACATTATCAGAAAGGTATACCTTATTATTATACATGATATTCTCGATACTAATACCAGGCATCACAAGTATATCAAAATAAGAGGTAAAAATAAGGTCACTTGTTGCCGGACTATAAGTTTTATCAAACTTGATAGCGGCATTTTTAATAAGCGCATATGAAGCACCCACATAACCTCCTACTGCACTTAGATTCCCATATACCTGAGTCCCTTCGGGGAGAAATGTAGAATCAGTTGCCGTTAATATCTTTTTTTGATCAATTAACACTCTTGTAAGATCAAATGAGGTTTTATAAGCTGATCCACCCAATCTGATACCATATATTTTCCTTACTTTGGTGGGAGCTTTGATAAAATCAGGTACTTTTGAAGCCCATTTGGCACCTTTATAACTCTTTGAATAAAGAATAAATTTTGTTTCTGTATCTTCTTCAAAATCCTTTAAGTGATAAGTGGCACCCGCTTCGTAATAAACAAATTTATTAGGTTCAAAATATTGAAGGCTTTTGTTTTTTTCAGCAACATCGCGGCTGAAATCAGTTACCCTATGATATGCTGTACGTGCTTGAACTTTAAAATCAAACTTATCATCCCAGTAATATTGGGCTTCCACACCATATCCTGCATTTAGATTTGCAGCAAACATATCTACATAAACCGGTTGAAAATGCACAAACAATTTGTTTATTTCAAAAGGTGCATCATACAACTCTTCATAGGTGGGCGGAGTAGAAGTACCTCTCCTTAATTGTGCCTGAGCAACAGAAACAAACAGGATTCCTGAAACGATAAGAAAATAACTGATCCTTTTCACTTTATGCTATTGTGGTTAAATTATGAATCATGTAGAAACAAATATAAATAAGTCCAATGGAATTTATAATATTCTCATTCTCAGGGAGTATGGAAATGGTGTAAGGAAAAAACAGGAAACTTATATATGGGGAAGAAGATTAAAGAATATTTTCCGAAATTACATTTAATATTTAATGTAATCGTATGATTTTATCGTTGGTGGATTTCCTTAAGGACTTTATAATTTGCCTGAATTATTCGTTCGGCATATTCTTCAGTAATAGAAGTTGAAACAAAAAGTGTTTCAAATTGTGATGGTGCCAGATAAATACCTTCTTCCAGCATTTTTTGGAAATATAAACCAAACAGCTTGGTGTCGGAGGTTTTTGCAGTGGTAAAGTCATATACCAACTTATCGGTAAAAAACAGGCTGAACATAGATCCGGTTTGATTGATCACATAATTCAGATCAAGCTTATCCAGGTTCTCTCTAATTCCTTCTGTTATGGTTTCTGTAATATTGTTTAGATAAGTGTATATTTCCGGATGCTGATCAAGATATGAAAGCATGGCCAACCCAGCAGCCATTGCCACCGGATTACCAGAAAGTGTTCCGGCCTGATATACAGGTCCATCCGGTGCTACAAGATTCATGATCTCTGTTCTGCCACCATAAGCAGCAACCGGCATTCCACCTCCTACAATTTTACCTAATGTAGTAAGATCAGGCATCACATTAAAATATTCCTGCGCACCTCCAGACGACAACCTAAAACCGGTCATCACCTCATCAAAAATCAAAACTATGCCCTCATGAGTGCATAATTCACGTAATTCTTTTAAAAACCCCTCTGCTGGCAATACACAGCCCATATTCCCGGCAACTGGTTCAATAATTATAGCTGCTATAATTCCTCGGTATTGATTTATCAGATTTTTAACGGCATCAATGTCATTATACGGTGCAATCATAGTATCACTGGCTGTTCCTTCAGTCACTCCCGGACTATCGGGTATTCCTAATGTAGCGGCACCGCTACCCGCAGCTATCAAAAATGAATCGCCATGCCCATGATAACATCCGTCAAATTTGATAATCTTATTTTTTTTGGTGAATCCCCGTGCTAATCGAACTGCTGACATGGTAGCTTCAGTACCTGAATTTACCATTCTTACTTTTTCTATGGAGGGAACCATTTTTATGATCAATTCAGCCATTAACACTTCCTTTTCAGAAGGTGCACCAAATGACAAAGAATCAGGAATTGCTTCCATTACCGCTCTTTCTATTAACTCATGGGAATGGCCAAGAATCATTGGACCCCAAGAATTGATCAATTCTATGTATTCATTACCGTCCTGATCATACAAAAAAGCTCCTTTTGCTGATTTAATAAAGAGAGGATCTCCTCCAACGGATTTGAAAGCTCTAACAGGTGAGTTGACTCCACCGGGGATAAACTGCTTGGCTTTTGAAAATAATATCCTGCTCTTTTCTTTATTGATCATCTTGATGGTTGGTTCACATTTTCTACTTCAGAATCAATAAACTTTATAATAGGAACATATTGATTATCCTGATTTGTATCATAAAGATATCCTGGGAAAATAATGCCATTTTTAAACCCTGCATCATCGAAGTTTACCTGAAAATGAACACCATACTGTTGTAAAAAATTTCCAAACAACATCATCATGTCATATCCCAATCCCGAGAATTTTGTCGGTAGAGAATAAGTTTCTGATAAATATTTTTCCCTAAATTGTTTATACTGGCTGGATTTGTAATTGATAAAGGTGGGGGCTACCATATGTACCTGTAGCCTTTCCAATTGTTCCGGCACAATAGATGAATACTCCAGCCATTCTTCATGACCAATAATAGTTATATATTCACTTCTTGTTTCCAGCGCACTGATAAGGTATGTGGCTATCATTTCGTCATCACTATCGGAGGCCACGTATATATGGCCAATAGTATCGCGGGGTATAACCAGTTCCGCTTTTGTATCATTTCTCTCCGAAGTCTTTGTATTTGTCAATAGTGTAAATAAATTCTTCTCCTCTTGTTTGCGTACTTTTCTCATACCAAAAATAGAAAAGCCATTATCCAGAAGTGTTTTTCGGTAATTGTGAGCCAGAATTGAGTCTCTTTGGCTTTCACCATACAAAATTAAAGAAGTTGGATTGCCTCTAAAGTTTTCTATGGCAAATTCGGCTGCTTTTTTGGCTTGTGTTTCCAAACTTGGAAGTAAAAGGAAAGAATAAGGATTTCGACCTATGGCCTGCGAATTGGTTGAAACAGGATTTATCATATTGATTCTATAAGAATACGAGAAAGTACTCGCCACATCGATAGCCTCAGAAGATATGGGACCAATAATAAGATCCATCCCTTTCAATTCATCCATTGCTAACAGCTGACGGGTATAACTGCTATCTTTTCGGGTATCATACGCATACAATTTGATATTGGCTCCTCTACTATTAAGATCTTTCCCGGCCAGTTTAATCCCTTCATATAATTCATAAACAAAATTTTTACGATTGGCAGAAGATCCTGAAAATTCCTTGTACATAAACGGTAACAATACAGCTACTTTATATTCCCCTTTTTTAGCAGATTTTTCCGGAATGGCAATTTCATATTTATTTTTATTGAATCGAAATCTTTTTACCAAATCATTCAACAGCTGTGTATCACGTTGAGAAAATGGCTGTTCATGAATTTTATCTGCTATTATTCTTCCTGTAACTGAATCGGTAGGATTACTTTTTAAAATTTCAACCAAAGAATCGATATCATTAATCTGATTCAGAAAATGAATCTTCATGTTTCGGGCATCTTGCCTTACAGTTTTGTCAGAAATGCTATTGGCATACTTTAAGGCAACTTCATAATTTTTAGCTTCAAATTCGATTTTTGCCAGCCAATAATTTACATCATCAATTTTCTCCCAATTGGCAAATCGGGATTTCATCTGCAATAGCATATCTTTTGCATGAGCATGATAACCTTCTTGGTAAGATGAAAGCGCGTAAAAATAAGAAGCGTATTCTACAAAAGGATTATTGTTATTTTCTGCAGATATTGATTGGAAAGCCCCACGGGCCAAACCAAATTTTCCTTCACGGTACAATTCTTTGGCATTGAGGTATCGCTGTTGTAAGGTCTGGGCACTGGCCAGAAAACCTAATAACAATAAAATTACAGTTAAAACGCTGTTTTTCATATTATTCCCATTCAATCGTTGCCGGTGGTTTGGAACTGATGTCGTAAACCACCCTGTTGACTCCTTTTACATGATTAATAATTTCATTGGATACTTCACCCAGAAATTCATATGGTAAGTGGCTCCAATCTGCTGTCATGCCATCCACACTTCCTACCGCCCTTAAAGCTACCACATTTTCATAAGTCCGCTCATCGCCCATAACTCCTACCGATTGAACGGGCAATAATACTGCCAAGGACTGCCAAACTTCATCATAAAGATTGTGCTCCTTTAATTTACTGATAAAAATATGGTCTACCTCCTGTAAAATAGAAACTTTTTCTGGTGTTACTTCTCCAAGTATTCTAATTCCCAATCCAGGACCGGGAAATGGATGTCGACCCAGAATTTTTTGATCGATGTTCAAGGTTCTTCCGACCAACCTGACTTCATCCTTAAATAAGCTCTTTAATGGCTCAACAACCTTCAGATTCATCTTTTCAGGCAAACCACCGACATTGTGATGAGATTTAATGGTTGCAGACGGCCCTTTTACAGAAACTGATTCTATAACGTCGGGATAAATAGTTCCTTGTGCAAGCCATTCAACTCCCGTAATTCTGTGCGCTTCATCATCAAAAACCTGAATAAATGTTTTTCCGATGGCCTTCCGTTTATCTTCCGGATTGGTCAATCCTTTTAATGCAAAATAAAATTGCTCTTTGGCATCAACACCTTTTACATTTAAACCCATATGCAAATAGGAATCCAATACCTCCTCAAATTCATTTTTCCGTAATAAACCATTATCCACAAAAATACAGTGCAAACGATCACCGATTGCATGATGAATCAACATAGCTGCTACGGAGGAGTCTACGCCTCCTGATAAACCTAATACTACTTTTCCAGTGGATATTGTTGTTTGCAATTCTTTGATGGTTGATTCAATAAAGATATCTGGCGTCCAATCCTGCTTGCATTGACAAATGTGCACCACAAAATTTCTCAGCACAGTCTTACCTTCTAATGAATGGGTAACTTCTGGATGAAATTGAATACCATATGTATTTTCTTCATCTATTTTAAATGCTGCTACCTTTACCGATGAGGTACTTGCAATTATTTTGAAACCAGCAGGCAGCTCAGAAATGGTGTCGCCATGTGACATCCACACTTGAGAATTTAATGATATTTCTTTCAACAAAGTATCATGGGTGTCCACTTTGTTAAGCCTTGCCCGACCATATTCACGGTGCTTCGAAGGCAACACAATTCCACCGTTTTGATTGGCCATCATTTGTGCACCATAACAAACACCCAAAATGGGAATTTTTCCTCTTATTGCTGACAAATCAATATCCGGAGAATCTATATCCCTTACCGAGCATGGGCTTCCTGATAGAATGACCCCTTTAATTTCAGAAGTGATGGGTGGAATATGATTGAAGGGGTGTATTTCGCAATAAACATTAAGTTCCCGTACTCTGCGAGCTATCAACTGAGTGTATTGTGATCCAAAATCAAGAATCAGTATTTGTTCATTCATGGCGCAAAAATAGCATATTTAATGAAAAAGTTTCTTCTTTTGTAGTAATGTAAAATGATTACATCTTTTACAATTTCAAGTGCCAATTACCTAAAGCTATCCTGAACTTCTACAGCCAGGACTTAATTTTATAGTATCCCCTTGGTACTTGGCAATTCGTTGATATGGTTGATATCTCTTGTTTTGGCCATTTTCAAAGCTTTGGCAAAACCTTTAAAAATAGCCTCAATCTTATGGTGTTCGTTATCTCCCTCTACTTTTATGTTCAAATTGGATTTGGAGGTATCGGAAAAAGATTTAAAGAAATGAAATACCATCTCAGTTGGCATTTCACCAACTTTTTCTCTCTTGAAATCTACATCCCATACGATCCATGGCCGTCCTCCAAAATCAATAGCCACCTGAGCAAGGGAGTCGTCCATTGGAAGTAAAAAACCATACCGTTGAATACCTCTTTTATCGCCCAAAGCCTTAATGAAACATTCCCCCAAAGCCAAACCAGTATCTTCTATGGTGTGATGTTCGTCGATGTGCAAATCGCCTTTAACCTGAACTTTTAAATCCATGTGACCATGTTTACCTATTTGATCGAGCATATGATCAAAAAATCCAAGTCCGGTATGTATTTCTGTTATCCCCGTTCCATCCAAATTTAAATCAATGGAAATTTGAGTTTCACGCGTCACCCGATCTATATGGGCAGTTCGTGAAGGAAGCTTTAAAAAGGTATAAATTTCATCCCAATCAGTAGTGCAGAGCTGAGCCATTTCAGAACTTTCATTTGAGAAAAAAATAGCCTGACTACCCAGATTCACTGCCAGTTGAAGATCGGTAATTCTGTCGCCTATCACAAAGCAATTTTTCAAATCATAACTTCCCTCGAAATATTTTGTCAACATACCAGTACGAGGTTTCCTGTTGGGCGATTGCTCATGCTCAAAAGAAGGATCGATATGGATGTCGGCAAACTTAATATTCTCCCCTTCCAGGATCCTTAACATTTTATTTTGAGCTGGCCAAAACGTATCTTCCGGAAAGGAATCTGTACCCAAACCGTCCTGGTTGGTTACCATTACCAATTCAAAATCCAATTCTTCAGCTATTTTTCTTAGATTCGAAATCGCTTTAGGTATGAATTCAAGCTTTTCCAGGGAATCAACTTGTTGATCAGTAGTGGGTTCTGCAATGATGGTGCCATCGCGGTCGATAAATAGGACTTTTCGCATGGGATTAAGTTTGAGGTACCGGGTATTTCTTAAGACATTCAGTCAATTGTTCGTTTTCCACAGCCGTTCCCACAGTGATTCTCAAACAACCATTACAAAGCTGTACATTGGAACGATCTCTGACTATTATTTTTTCCTCCAATAAATACTGATAAACTTTTTTAGGTTCTTCAAATTTTACCAAAATGAAATTGGCATCACTTGGATAGATGGTTTCTGCAATATCAAGCTCCTTTAATCGTGCGACCAACAAATTCCGCTGAGCCAGAATTTCTTTTACCATCTTGTTTTTGTCACTCTCATTTTCCAGTGCCTTCAAGGCTAGTTCCTGGGTACTGGTATTGATGTTATACGGGTATTTGATCTTGTTCATATAATCAATAATTCCATCCAGCGCAAATGCCATTCCCAGCCTTAACCCAGCCATGCCCCAAGCTTTGCTAAACGTTTGAAGCACAATGAGGTTATTATATTTTTGCATATGCCTGACCATGCTTTTTTCACTTGCAAAATCCACATAAGCTTCATCCACCACCACTATACCATTAAACTGTTCAAGCAGGCTAAGTATAGCTTTTTCTTCGATTAAATTACCTGTAGGGTTATTGGGGGAACAAACGAAGATGATTTTTGTCCGTTTATCTGCAGCAGATAAAACAGCTTTTGCGTTTAACTGGAAATCAACAGTGAGAGGTACTTCTTTTACACTGATATTGTTAATATGTGCACTAACACTATACATTCCGTAAGTTGGTGGCAGTATAATGATGTTGTCACGAACCGGTTCGCAAAATAATCGAATGATCAAATCGATAGCTTCATCACTCCCATTGCCCAGAAATATTTTTTCAATAGGCAATTTTTTTATCCTGCTGATCTTTTCTTTCAAAAGTCTTTGGTTGGGGTCAGGATATCTATTGTAATTTCCACTGGCTACAGACCCGATTGGATTTTCATTTGCATCCAAAAATATTCCTTCTGTGCCACTGTATTCGTCCCTTGCAGATGAATAGGGTAACAAACCCAATAAATGCGGCCTGATTAATTGCCTGACTTTATCCATTTTAATATTGTTGTAAATAATTTAATCTGACTGTAATGGCATCTTTGTGAGCTATCAATTGTTCTGCATCAGCCATTTGTTCAATACCCGGACCAATGGTGAGTAAACCTTCGGGTGTAAGTTGCTGAAAAGTTATTTTTTTAACAAAACTATCAATAGAAACACCACTAAATGCTTTTGCATAACCATTGGTAGGTAATACGTGATTGGTGCCTGAAGCATAATCTCCGGCTGATTCAGGAGAAAAATTGCCAATGAAAACCGAACCTGCATTGATGATCTGATCTGCCATAATTTCGGCATCAGAAGTTGCAATAATCAAATGTTCGGCAGCGTATTCATTCACCAAATCAACAGCTTCTGACATGGTATGTACCAATATTGCCCTGCTATTTTCAAGTGAACGTTTTGCATGATCTTTTCTTGGCAGGTTTTCCAACCGATGTTGAATTTCCTTTTGCACCTCATCAATCAATTTTTCCTGAGTAGTGATCAATATCACCTGACTATCAGGGCCATGCTCTGCCTGAGACAATAGATCTGCAGCCACAAATGCCGGAACTGCGGTCCCATCAGCTATAATGGCCACTTCTGAAGGGCCTGCAGGCATGTCTATGGCAATGCCATACTGGCTAATGATTTGTTTGGCCGTGGTGACAAACTGGTTGCCAGGCCCAAAAATCTTATCTACTCTAGGAATCGTTTCAGTACCATAAGCCAAAGCTGCAATAGCTTGTGCCCCACCTGCTTTTACAATCTTTTCAATACCTATCAAATTGGCAGTGTATAGTACGGCAGGGCTTATTTTCCCTTGATGATCACAGGGTGTAACCACCACAATTTCCTGACATCCGGCCAATTTTGCAGGAATTCCTAGCATCAAGACGGTTGAAAACAATGGTGCAGTACCACCCGGAATATATAAGCCTACTTTCGAAATAGGTACTGCTTTTCGTTTACAGATTACTCCAGGCATAGTTTCCACTACCAATTCAGGCACAAATTGAGCAGCATGGAATTTTTCAATATTAATACGGGCCATATCAATTGCCTGCTTCAATTCCGGGCTGATTTCCTTTTCTGCCTGAATAATTTCTTCTTTAGTTACCAATAAATTATTGAGCTCAACATGGTCGTACTCCAGGGCAAATTTCCGCATCGCTTTATCACCCTTTTTCTTCACTTTTTTAATAATGGGTTTTACGATTTTTTGAATAGCTTTGAAATCCTGCACTGGCCTTATCAGCAGTTCCTCCCAATCTTTCCGTTTAGGATACTTTACAATCTTCATAATATCATTTTTTCAATTGGCACTACCAAAATACCTTCTGCTCCAGCTTCCCTCAATCGTTCGATTACTTCCCAAAATTCATCTTCGCAAATCACAGAATGTATAGAACTCCATCCGTCCATTGCGAGTGGCAAAATTGTAGGACTTCTCATGCCCGGCAATAAAGATACAATGGTTTCGATGGAAGAGTTGGGTGCATTCAACAAGATATATTTATTATTTTTAGCCGACTGTACGGCATCAATTCTAAATAATAATTTTTTTAATATGGCTTGCTTTTGAGATTCGAGATTTTTTCGACCGATTAAAATGGCTTCTGATTTAAAAATCACTTCCACTTCTTTCAGACCATTACTCAATAATGTGCTCCCCGAACTGACAATATCACATACAGCATCTGCCAATCCAATACTAGGGGCAATCTCCACAGATCCACTTATCTCATGTATCTGAGCATCAATATTGTTTTTTTTCAAATATTGAGAAAGGATGACCGGGTAAGAAGTAGCAATACTACGGCCATTAAAATCAGTAGGGCCATGATATTCCTCTCCTCTTGGCAATGCTAAGGACAAACGGCATTTTGAAAAGCCCAACCGTTTTACTATATCCACATTTTCATTTTTTTCCGCAGCTACGTTCTCACCCACAATCCCAAGATCAGCTACGCCGTCGGCTACGTATTCAGGTATATCATCGTCGCGTAAGAAGAGAAACTCCATTGGGAAATTAGTAGCGGCAGACTTTAACTTGCCTTTTCCATTATTGAACTTGATACCACATTCGTTGATCAATTTCAAGGAATCCTCGCTCAGTCTCCCTGATTTTTGTATTGCTATTCTAATTAAATTGTCCATTAATTATTAAGGTAAAATGTTATTTAGCGTAATATTTAAGAATGCCAGAAAAGTAAAATATACTTGGCAATATTGATTATCTTCCCACTTGGCGGGGATGGTGTGGGTGTAGGAAGTTTTTAATTCCAAAACAAATGGGTTTTAAAAACATTTCATTATTTTTTAAATCAGCTGCAAAAATAGCCAAATATATCTTTACATCAGAAGATTAATAATTTTTTTTAGCGAAATTTAGAAGTGTACGATGATTATGCATATTGGTGATTCAGTACCATGAGTTTAATTAAAAATAGAGATTTCTATTTGTTTACAGTTCGCCCTATAAACCAAGTGCAATTATCTTAAAATCCATATGCCAAATGAAAATAATACTCACCCTATTTATCATATACCTTTTTCTTGCACTACTATTTTATGTATTTCAAACCCATGTTTTCTTCTTCCCCTCTACTACCCCATCTGATTATACTTACAATTTCCCTTATACACATGAAGAAGTATACATTACGACACATGATCAAGAACAAATTCACGGATTATTTTTTCCTCAAGAAAATACTAAAGGGACAATTCTATATTTTCATGGAAACGCAGGCAGTTTAGCTTCATGGGGCTGGATTGCTGAAGATTTTCAAAATTTCAATTACGATCTGCTGATCATTGACTACAGGACCTATGGCAAAAGTACAGGAAAGCTATCCGAACAAAACCTATACCGGGATGCTCAAACCGTTTATGACTTTGTAAAAATGAATAAGCCTGATCATGAAATAATCATCTATGGACGATCAATCGGCACAGGTGTGGCAGTTGATCTGGCCGCTAAACTTGATCCAGCTTTATTAATATTGGAAGCTCCATTTACCAATCTTCCAGATTTGGCATGGCAACATTTTCCGGGTTTCCCTTATCATTTGTTATCCCGTTTTCAGTTTCGATCTGACAAGAAAACAGGAAAGATTAATTGTCCTGTCCATATTTTTCATGGTACTATTGACAAAATAATCCCTGATGAATTCGGGAAGAAATTATTTCAGGCGTTTCCCCCAGGACAAGCAGAATTTTATTCCATAGAAGGTGCGGGTCATAATGACGTAAATGATTTTGAACAATATCAAAAAGCAATAGCTGCGATTTTTAATAACTAATTTGACAGATTTTTCCAATCTTTATATCCATTCAAAGTAAATCATTTAAATTTGAAAACAGATGTTGTATGCAGTCGTCGATATTGAAACTACAGGTAGTCATGCCGTAAACAGTGGCATTACTGAAATTGCCGTAATAGTTAGCGATGGACAAGAGATAATCGACCGATTTGTTACGCTGTTAAATCCGGGGTTAAGGATTCCCAGTTATATTGAAGCATTGACCGGCATTAATAACAATATGCTAAAAAATGCACCCACCTTTTCTGAAATAGCAAAAGAACTTTATCACATTTTGGAAGGGAAGATCTTTGTGGCTCACAATGTAAACTTTGATTATACTTTTATCAAACAGAAGTTTTCTGAAGTCGGAATTGACTATAATGCCAAAAAACTATGTACTGCACGCCTCAGCAGACAAATTATTCCTGATTTAACTTCTTATGGTCTGGACAAACTGATCCGACATTTAAACCTGATCGTTCAACATCGGCATCGGGCAGAGGATGATGCAATAGCAGCCATGGAGGTACTTCATTTTTTATTAAAAAATGATCGCGACCAATGTATAGAAAAAGCATTAAAAAGAGGTTCAAAAGAAGCAGTATTTCCTCCCAATTTTTGTAAAGAAGACTTCGAAAAACTACCCCAAAAACCGGGAGTTTATTATTTTTTGGACCAGAAAGGCAAAGTCATTTATGTGGGAAAAGCTAAGAATCTGAAACAAAGGGTCTTTAGTCATTTCTGTGGCAATTCTGATTTGAAAAATAAACAGGAATTTTTCAACACGGTGCAACATGTAACCTTTGAAATATGTGGTAATGAGCTGATCGCACTGTTATTTGAAAGTCAGGAAATCAAAAGGTTATGGCCTCCATTTAACCAATCTCAAAAAACAATTTCCAAGAACTTTGGGATTTACATGTACGAAGATCAGCTAGGCTACCTAAGATTAACTCCTGGCAAAATGATTACCACAAATCCTCCCGTAGCCGTATTTAAAACACTCGCTGAAGCGCGTGAACATCTGCAAAATCTGGTGAACGAATATCAGCTTTGCCCAAAATTATGTGGACTGCAAAAAACCACTCATTCATGTTATGAATTTCAACTTGGCCGGTGTATGGGTGCATGTAAGAATTTGGAGAATTGTGACACTTATAACCAGAGATTACAACACGCTTTGAAAGAGATGAATTACAATAACGGTTCTTTTGTAATTGTGGGTGAAGGCAGGAGCCATTCTGAAACTTCATTGGTTATGATTGAGGACGGCCGTTACAGAGGATTCGGATATGTAGAAAAAGATATGGCTATCTCTGGTCCCGATCAGGCCAGGAATTTCATCCGCCCCGACATTGATACACCTGATATTCAAAGAATCATTCAGATGCATCTTCGTCAACCCTATCAGACCCAAATCATCAGGTTTTGATTTAATATGTTGCATGTAATTTTACCATTAATTACACCAGAAGTTCAATAATCTATTTTAAATAATTTTGTACCTGAGAATCAGCGGAATACAAGAAAAATTTTTCTGTTTTCAATTAAAATATTCGCAAAAAAGCTGGATTTTTTCGCGGCTTTTTTGTAAATTGTATAAAATTTAAAGCAAGTAAGGGACAGTTCGACGAGCTGGAAATTTAGCAATCTGATATCTCATTGATTTTCTTAATGTAAACAACAAGCAATTCATGGCACATACTATTTCAACAATTCTATTTGTAATCTGTATAATATTTACAGGTTGCACATCTATGCAACAGGTGGCCACACAAACCGATGACCAACCCGAGTTCGTGACGACCGATAAATCTCTGGAGTCCAAACTGATTGAAGATTACCTAGCTTATGCTGACATTGACGAGATGCAGCAGGAGGAAGAAAAGGTAGTCATTTATAATACTCAGGATGAGTTGGAGTTTCAGGGAACAGCAGAAGATACTAACGCTCGTATCTTGATGCTGAAAGGTGATTTCCTTTTTGATATGGATAACCTATACATATACCGTATAAACAAATAAAAACTCCATCAATTTAAATTGATTGGAAGCCGGTATATTGAATTGAATTGATCAAAAACGTTTAAATGTGCCCATAATTTCAACTTCACCAGGTATGGTGTCATTCAAAAGCTTTGTCTTCTTAGACAACGTAAAAGAATCTATATCATACCTTCCATATGATGAATTGTACTTATAAGAGCCTTTCCATGAAATATCTGCTGAAAGTATATTGTCTGTCAATTGTATAAAATGTTCTTTATACCAAAAATAATTGAAGTCAATTTCAGTGATAGAATAATTTGAATCTTTGATACATAAAATTGCTTCATGCTTCATTATTTGTTCATTTGCCAAAAAAGTGGCTTTAATTACATAAATATATTCCCCATCGGTTTGTATGATATCCAAAAGATCAAATTGCCAGGATGATAAATTGGTGGTTGTGAGAAAACCACGAGGGTATAAAACATGATCAAAGTTCATCATGTACAAAAAATATTTTTCCATACTTACTTCACTTTGATAATATATTTCTGACACAGTAGGCAATGACGAGGAAAGGCAGTATTTATTTTCATCAATATTTATTATCGAATCCGACTCCTTAGTTACTTTGGCATCTATATTGGCAAGAAAATTAAAACTACCATTAAAGCGGATATCTTCCCTGAAACTATCAGTGGTAATTCGTCTGATCGCTTGTTCAACAATCTGTCTTGGGCTCAATGCATTTATGATCACTTCGTCTAATTCGGTGGTAGATTTGTTCAGCTCTACTGTTAAATAATGATTGTCATATACCACAATGGAAGTGGTTTCATATCCGAGGCTTGAAAAAATCAGGATAGGATTGTTATTGCTATAAGGTATCGTGAATTTAAATTCGCCGTTTAGATCACCTATTGTATAAAAAGATTCATCTGACAACCTAACCGTTACATAAGGCACTGGTTCTCCATTTTCTGCATCAAGAATGATCCCTTCTATAAACCGCTCAGGAGTTCTGTAGAACAAAAGAAAACCAATGAGAAAATATTTAATGATCATAGTTGGGCAATGAAAACGGATTATCATCAACCAAGATAATAATCATCGTGATGTTAATAATTGTTTTTTCTATTAAAAAACGTTAAATCATGACCCAATGCCGTTATACCATACCTAAAAACTTAAACCAAAAAGGCCGGAAATCTATCCAGCCTTTTTTCTTCTCACCTAAATAAAACTACAATACTTCTTTAGTTACCCCGCATTTCAACATTTTTGATCCGAAATATGGATTTTTAATGTCTTTTGAATCGCTCAGCCAATAGCCTCCCTGGTTATTAAAAGCCATAGGACAATATTGATAGTAAGCTTTGGCTTCACCAATACCAAACTGCTTTATGCTTTTATACAAAACATCCGTAAATCCGGAAAATGCTTTTCGTTGGGAATCGATATCGCTTGTGTTGGAAATGATTAAGGCTTTTTCATTCATCGTTTCAAGGTACTTCATCCAATCCTGATGATCCTGTCCTTTTAACAAGCCCATATCCACCTTCTTCAGTGCACTTTTGACTTCATTGGCAGAAGAAGCAGCCTTTTGAGCATCTGATGCCACGAGAGCTTCATTTAGTTTGACATTTTGCTCATATACATCAGCCAATTGGTTTTGAAATTCCTGAACTGCTTTACCTTCTTTCACTTGTATTTTCTCATTGTCTTTTGTATGAGAATGAGAATGATTTCCATGCTGGGAATAAGCTATCATATTGATCCCCATTGATAACAAAATAAATAAACTGATCTTTTTCATAATATTAATTTTAGTATGATAATGATTTTTAACTTCTATTTTTATTTAATTTTCCTTGTTCCTTTCTCTGTAACTTCCAAATTTGATGTGGTGAGTTGGGGATTTGGAGAGTTGGTGAGTTGAACCGGGTACTAATTTTTTATTCCCTCCGCTCTCAGCCCTCTGCCCTTAGCCTTTCCCTTTTTCTTTGCTTTGAGCTTTCACCTTTGAGCTATTTTGAGCTAATTCTATAATTCCTCTTCCGTATATCCACAAGTCATCATGCTTTCACCAAAGTAGGGATTCCGGATTTCTTCCGTTTCGCTGATCCAATTGGCCCCCTTATCATTTAATGCCATGGGACAATGCTGATAATATGCTTTCACTCCTTCTACAGAAAACTGCACCAGCGATTGATAAAGCGATTCTGAAAGTGGTGCAAAAGCGGTTCTTTGGTGGTCCAGGTCCTGATTTTTGCTGATCTCTGTTAGCGATTTGTTCATTACTTCCAAATGCTTCATCCATGCCATATGCACTTCATCTTTTACCAAAGTCATATCTACCTTATCCATTGTATTTTTGGTTTTCTCAGCTGCAATTTTGGCTTTTTGAGCATCAGATTCGACCAAAGCATTTTTTAATTCCAGGTATTGCTGATACACGGTAACCACTTGTTTTCGAAACTGATTATCCACATCCTTAAATATATCTAATTGCTCCTGCTCTTTATGGTCACCGTCAGCTGCTGCCGTACCATGATCATGTGCCGTACTGGTCCTGCCACCTTCGGGGTTCATCATTGAAACCTTACCCTGTAACTGGGCAGCTGCATCTACGGAAAATACACCGTTGGTCACTATTTCATCACCACTGTTTAAACCCTCGGTAACCACATACAATTCGCCCATTCGTGAACCCAAAGTAATCTCCCGCATTTCAAAAGTAGGACGTTCCCGATCTGGTACTTTCACATATACAAGCGATCGCTGGCCAGTCCAAAGAATGGATGTACGTGGAATGACCAATGATTCACCATCACCACTTGCATTGGTTGTGATGGTCGCATTTACAAACATTTCCGGTTTTAGCTTGCCATCGGTATTCTTTGTTTCGGCCCGTATGGATACTGTTCGGGTATTGGGATTTATTACCGGATCAATATAGGTCACTGTAGCTGTATACTCCCGGCCAGGCATAGCAGCAACTGAAAACTCGACCTGATCACCCCTATTAATCCAGGATAAATCAGATTCATATGCATCCAAAATCACCCATAACTGGTTCAGATCCACTACATCAAACATTGCCCCTCCTCTGCCTACATAATCACCGACAGAAACCAATCGATTTACCACAATCCCGGATCGGTCGGCATAAATGTCAACTTGGGTTTGCACCTTTCCTGTTTGTTCAATTTGATCAATCTGACTTTCAGGTATTCTCCACGATGCTAATTTTTCGCGAGCAGCTTCATAGAGTACCGGATTTATTGATTTTGTAGCAGCTGCTTCCTGAAGTTCTTTCTGAGCAGTGATCATTTCCGGGGAATAAATGGAAGCCAGCTTTTGACCTTTCCTGATTTCCTGTCCGGTGAAATTGATAAAAAGCTGCTCAACCCTTCCCGGGAAAGTGGCCGCAATCGTAGAAACCCGTTGTTCATTTACCTGAATTTTGCCTGTTAAATTCAAATGATTTTCAGCCTGAGCCGTTCCGATGACGGTGGTATTTACCCTGGCTAAAGCCATTGCCTGTGGGGTCATTTCATATTCAGAGGCACTTACTTCCTGATCCCCGGATGCTGTTGGGGCAGGTATCAGGTCCATGCCACAGAGCGGACATTTGCCCGGTTCTGACTGCCTGATTTGTGGGTGCATAGAGCAGGTCCAAATAGTATTTTCAGCAGTTTCATCATGATCATGGGTACTATGGGCTACTTCACTGTCTTTAAATAACAACCATCCCAGGAACAACCCGATGACCAACATTGTCCCGTATTTAAACCATTGAGAAGATAATATTTTCTTATTCATGATATTCCATTTAATTAATGTTAATAGCAGCCAGCATTTCAATTCTGGCTATAATTTCATTTTGATCCACAATAGTATTGATCAGGTTCAATTGATAGCTGATCAATTGTTGCTGCACCCTCAGGACTTCTTCAAATCCTGCGCCTTCGGCACTATAGGTAGTGGTAATCAATCGCAAAGCCTGACCTGCCAGGGTAATCTGCTCCTGATATTTTTTTATCTGTCTGGCTGCATCATCTAAATCCCTGATGGTTTCATCCCACTGTATGGAAAGTTGATTCCTGGCAGCAGTTTGCTCAAATTGAGCGGCATTCCCCAGAAGTTCAGCTTCCTTTTTCATGGCATTGTATTTTTTCCTGTTGAGGGGAATTGTAACCGACACCATCGGCATCCACATATTTTCCCCACCCATTTGCATTTGTTCGCCATTTGTAGCAGGACTGAAAATCATGTAGTTGACACCCACACCTATCATTGGATTTCCTTCACGACGAGCCATTTCTTTTTGTGTATCAAAAGCCTGCCTTTCAAAGTCATACATCCTGACCATCGGGTTGTTATTCATAACACTATCAAGCAAGGCTAATCGGTCCAATGGCAATTCCCCGGCAACTAAAGTATCTACCACCTGCACGGTTTCTGAAACAGGACGATTCAAAAGCTTATTAAATCGGGTGAGCAGTGGTTTTCTGGAGTCCTCTAACCTTTTGATGGTGTTTTCCAACTCCTTTATTTCCATTTGTACCCGTAAGACATCCACCATACTTCCTCCTGATGACATGGTATTACCATTCATGGTGTTCATACTGTTTGATGAGCGGGTATTTCCTGAAGATGTTGATGAACCACCCATACCTTCCATACCTCCACCACCTTGCTGATTTTGTATATTTCCTTGTGTTGAAGACATATCACGTGGAGTGGTTGACCCGGTACTGCCTGAATTGCCACTGCTGAAACGGCTGATTGCCAGTCTTTCAAAGGACTTTAAAATCGCGATATTTTCTTCCATCAGCCTGATCTCTTCCTCCAACTTGTACATTTCATACCATGTTGATTTTATCTGGTAAAAAAGCTGGTTTTTGGTTTCCAAAAATCCCTGATATCTGGCATTAGCCATTTGTGAAGCTTCATCTTTGCTGTTTCGCAATAAACCGAACCAGGGGAACATTTGCATGAGTGTGATTTCAGCACGTTGTTTACCCATAGGCATTTCCATAGGTTTGGTAAAATACCCGAAAGTCACCTGAGGATCTGGCAAAGCCCCTACCTGTGGTACCTTCTCAACAGCAGCCAGATATTGATGAAATGATGCCTGTAACTGCGGATTATTCTCAGCAGCCACCTCCAAATATTCTGATAATGTCTGAGCGTGTACCTGGAATACTAACAGGTATACCATTGAAAAGAAAATTATTTTTTTAGTCATGATAAGTCCTTTCTGTATTTTATGATTTTGAATTCTTTAAAACCTTCCTTTCGGCATACCATGAATATAACACCGGAACTACGAAGAGGGTCAGCAGCTCTACTGCCATACCTCCAAAAATCGGAATAGCCATAGGTGCCATAATATCTGCACCTTTGCCTGTTGAAGTTAAAACTGGTAATAAAGCCAATAAGGTAGTGGCTGATGTCATCAAACAAGGCCGGATCCTTTTCAATCCTGCTTCAAGAATTGATTTCCTTACTTCTTCCACATTTTGCGGGGAGTTTCGTTCAAATATCTGTTTGATGTAAGTACCCATTACAACGCCATCGTCAGTCACAATACCAAATAATGCAATGAAACCTACCCAGACCGCTACACTCAGATTAACAGTCTTTACTTGAAATAATGATTGCATCTCCACACCAAAGAAAGAAAAATTCAAAAACCAATCCTGTCCATATAGCCATAGCAACAAAAACCCTCCGGAAAAAGCCATCACAATACCAGAAAATATAAACAATGACATAGCCACCGAGCGGAATTGAAAATATAAAATCAGGAAAATGATGATCAAACTCAGAGGAATAATAATGGAAAGACGTTTTTCAGCCCTGACCTGATTTTCATAACTACCCGAGAACTGGTAATTAACACCTGTAGGGACTACCAGCTCTCCCGATGAGATTTTTTCCTGGAGAAATCGCTGTGCATCTTCCACAACGGTTACTTCGGCAAAACCTTCTTTTTTGTCCAATAAAACATATCCTACCAGAAATGTATTCTCGCCCCTGATCATCATAGGTCCAGGGCGATAGGCAATAGAAGCTATTTCCTCAAGTGGTATCTGGGAGCCTGTTGGTGTGGAGATAAGTATTTTCCTCATCCTATCAGGACTATCACGCCATTCACGCGCATATCGTGCCCGAATGGAGAAACGTTCCCTGCCTTCTACAGTGGTGCTTAACGTCATTCCACCCAAAGCGACTTCTATATACTCCTGTACATCAGAAATATTCAGTCCATAGCGACCCAATGCCGCTCTGTTGATATCAATCTCCAGATAAGGTTTGCCAAGAGACCGGTCGGCAAATACAGCTTCGGGTTTTACTGATGGTACTTGTTTCAGATATTGCTCTATTTGCAAACTAAAATCTTCAATGGTTTTCAGGTCTGGCCCAAAAACTTTAATGCCCATAGGAGCCCTCATCCCTGTTTGAAGCATCACCAGCCGGGTTTCAATTGGTTGAAGTTTTGGTGCTGAAGTAACTCCTGGAAGATTAGCGTGTTTCACAATCTCATCCCATATGTCATCAGGTGATTTAATATGGTCTCGCCACTGACGGAAATAATTTCCTTTGGCATCAGGAATTAACTCATTATTATCATCACGAACGAATTCACCCTCTTTATCAATTTTAAAGCGAAGCCTTGTTCCATTTTCATCAGTTTTATATTCACTTTTGTAATTGATCACATTTTCAAACATAGACATTGGTGCGGGATCAAGTGCGGTTTCTGCCCTACCTGCTTTTCCAACCACCATTTCCACTTCCGGAATGGAAGTAACCATCAGATCAAGGTTTTTAAGTATCTGTATATTTTCCTCAACTCCCGCATGAGGCATCGAGGTTGGCATCAGAAGGAAAGACCCTTCATCAAGAGACGGCATGAATTCCTTTCCCATTCCAGGAAAGGTATGGGTCATGCTACTCCAAACTGCAGTTGTACGGACATTTATTCCTATTACATCAAAACCACGGGCAACAAAACCGAACGATTTATTAAATCCTGTCCAAATGATGAATCCCGGGATAATAAACAAAATCGGGGCTATGATAAACTTACCTTTGTTGGCCATGCTCCAACGCAGAATAGCCGGATAGATTCGGATAAAACCCAGAAAACTACCCATTACCAAAGCAATAATCAGTATGATGAACAGGAAATTTATCAGCATGTTGTTGGTTACCCCTAAAGGCCTCCATTCTTCAGCCAACAACCATGTAACCGCGACTACAGTAATGATCACTACCATCCATCCATGATAGGGCTTGTATTTTGGATAATAATAACTGGCTAAATTGTTGATCCCAAAAGCCAGTATGGTGATACCAGCCCATATTGAAAAGAACATGATGATTATACCAAAGATGATCATGCCCATATTCAGCCATTTTCGGGTCTTTTCCTTATCTACTTTTACTGAAAAGAACCAATGGGCAAAAGCAGGCATTATGATAATGGTAAAAAACAATGCTGCTATTAGTGCAAATGTTTTGGTAAAAGCCAACGGGCCAAATAATTTTCCTTCTGCCGCTTCCAGTGAAAATACAGGAAGAAAACTAACAATTGTAGTAGCAACCGCAGTTATAATAGCTGAGGCAACTTCAGTAGTGGCGTTATAAATGGTGTCTATTTTCTTTTGACCCGGTGGAGCATTGTCCATGTGCTGCAGAATGTTATCGCTAAGGATAATCCCCAGATCAACCATTGTTCCGATGGCGATGGCAATCCCTGACAATGCCACAATATTGGCATCGACCCCAACATATTTCATCATGATAAAAGTGATGAGTACAGCCATGGGCAATAAAGCGGAAATCATAAATGATGATCTCAGGTTGACCACCATGATAATGATCACAATAATGGTGATCAGTATTTGTTGGGAAATGGCGTCATACAAAGTACCTAAAGTTTCATAAATCAAACCTGTGCGGTCGTAAAAAGGAACGATGGTGACTTTAGATATTGTTCCATCAGATAAGGTTTTGGACGGTAACCCTGAAGAAATTTCCTCAATTTTCTTCTTTACATTGGTAATTACTTGCAACGGATTGTCACCATAGCGGGCTACTACCACACCGCCAACAGCTTCTGCACCCCCTTTATCCAATACACCACGCTCAGCCCTGCTTGCCGGACCGATATTGACCCTGGCAATGTCTCTGATCCTCAAAGGCACATTATCGTTTACAGCTACTACAGCTTCTTCTATGTCCTTAAGGTTTTTGACATATCCCAGCCCCCGTATCAGGTATTCTACCTTGTTCATTTCGATGGTATTGGCTCCGACATCCTGATTGCTGCTTCTGATAGCATCCATTACCTGCATCATGGAAATGTTATGGGCTTTCATGGCCACGGGATCCATATCTACCTGATATTCCTTAATATGACCTCCAATGGATGCTACTTCAGCTACTCCTTCAGAGCCTGCAAGCGCATATCGCACATAATAATCCTGAACTGTGCGGAGTTCATGCAAGTCCCACCCTCCCGCAGGATTGCCATCCGAATCGCGACCTTCCAGGGTATACCAATAAACCTGGCCAAGTGCGGTGGCGTCGGGACCTAACTTGGGTTGAATGCCTTGAGGCAAAAGTCCGGAAGGCAATGAATTGAGTTTTTCCAGTATTCTTGACCGGCTCCAATAATACTCCACATCATCATCGAAAATGATATAAATACTGGAAAACCCAAACATGGATGTACTACGGATCGTCTTCACACCCGGCATACCGAGTAAAGCTGTAGTTAAAGGGTAAGTGATCTGGTCTTCTACATCCTGGGGAGACCGTCCCATCCATTCACTGAAAACGATCTGCTGGTTTTCACCAATATCAGGAATTGCATCAACAGGAACTGGATCTCTCGGGATTAAGTTACTTTCCCAATTAAAAGGTGCTACCGAGTATCCCCATACAACCAGAATGACCAGGAGCAAAACGGTGACCAATTTATTTTCAAGGAAAAAACGGATTATATTATTTAGCATATCTTTAATATCTTCAATAATCAACTAAGTAAAAAGGATTACGATTCCCGTTAACCAGGAAAGTAATAAGATTATTGAAATGATTTAAAGAAGAAAAGACTGAATTCTGATCAAGATATCTGTTCCAGAATCAGGAGGGGACTCATAGTTGGCAAATGAGATGTGACAATTTACCTGGATATTATAATTAATACCCAAAAAATGAGTAACAAATAGTAGTAAATCGGTAGAATTATTAATCTCAAGAGAAGACTCTTGCTGAAAATCATCATCTACTTGAAAATGTTCGGTTTCATCTTCACAGCAGCCATTCATTTCCATATCGGCTTCACCATGACAGTTACTGGCTGGTTGCAGAATAGCAATGTCATGTACATTGTCTCCACATATATGCTTCGATACCGATAATCCTGCTGTGGATATCAATAATAAAAGTGAAAGCCATATGTGGAAAATCTTTTTCAATGTAATAGTGAAAACGTGTTTGGTTTATTATTGTTATACAATTACAAATATAGGAGTTTAGAAATATAAATTCCTTATATAATTTTTTTATTGGGTTATATTATTTAGCGAAATGTAATGAAATTTATTAAAAAATAAGATATTGGATCACCACAACCACAACATATGAATTTTCGTTCATATTAGTTTAACTATTTAAATTATTTATAATCATGACCTATTTTTTTAATAAAACTATCCCATCTTCATTTGAAGAAACTCTGGAAAAAGTAACCAATGCACTCAAAGAAGAAGGTTTCGGTGTATTGACCGAAATCGATGTCAAAGAAACGCTCCAGAAAAAACTGGATGTTGACACTAAGAAGTACAAAATACTAGGTGCCTGTAATCCTCATTTTGCCTGGAAAGCAATACAAATGGAAGATAAAATCGGGTTGATGTTACCATGTAATGTTTTAGTAGAAGAAAGTGGTGATCAGACTGAAGTATCCGTAATAGATCCCGTAGTCTCTATGCAGGGTGTACAGAATGATAATTTAAAAGAAACAGCTGCTGAGGTACGAAATAAGTTGAAAAACGTATTAGAAAGCCTTTAACTGAAAAATTATCAATAGTTGAGCACATAATGTTGCTTAGTTACGAGCGGCTTAAAAATTATAATTCCCGAATCGAATAAATCGATACTCAAGGTTACTTTTTTATGGTTTTTGATCGTTTCCCAGGCTTTCTCCATGTCTTCTGACCAGTGTATGTCATCGAAAACAAATATGCTATTTTCATGAATGCCTGGTAGGCAGGTGTTAAAGTAGTTCAGGGTGGCATCAAAAGTATGATTGGCGTCAAAATAGACGAAATCAATGCTATTGAGTTTTTTCACCAGTTCCGGCAGCGTACTATCAATATTTCCCAAAATAAGTTGAATATTCAGATCTTGGAATTGGTCAAAAACTTTCTGAGCCATTTCAGCTATTTGCGGACAACCCTCAAGTGTATACACTTGGCCGTTTTTATTCCCTGATGCCATATATAATGTATTAATACCTAAGCTTGTACCTAATTCGATCATATTATCACACTGATAAGATTTTATGATTCGATGAAAAAGACGTGAGTGTTTTGAAGGTGTAGTGGAATTGCGAACGACCTTGCTCACCTTTTTTTCCGGACTTTTATTTTTTAGTGAACCAGCTCCCAAGTCAATTGTATGAATAGTTCTGTAATCTTTACTTAAATTCCTTCGTATCTGTTGAAACGGGAGATATACCTCACTTATGTTATCAGGTTTTATGAGGGTGGTGTAAAAATGGTAGATAAAAGGAGCATGCAGGGAGTGTTCATCTACTGCCTTTAATAAGTAGTTAAGGTAACGAAATGCCGATTTTATCATTCTTTAGCTAAACAAGAATGCTAATTTAGGCGAAATGGGACAATCATGGAAAATTCCGGGATGGTTACATTCAAAATTTTACCATCTACTACCCTTTCCATAATATAGGTACCGTTCATTTTACCTAAACCCGATTTGAGATTACATCCTGATATATACTGGTGTATTTGACCGGACTCCAGAATCGGCTGTTGGCCCACTACTCCTTCACCTTCGACCTCTCGGGTCACACAGCTGGCATCATGAATAAACCAATGCCTTCTTTTCAATTGAATGGTATTATCACTGTGGTTTTCTATCGTTATCTTATAGGTAAAGACAAAATGAAATTGTCTAGGGCTAGAGTATTCAGGCTGGTACTCAGTTTCAACCGTCACTTTTATTCCTTCTGTAATTGCTGTTACCATAAAAAAATCATTAGTCCCCAATATACAATACCATAATAACGACTAAACTCAGCTTAGGTTTTTAATAAAGTGCTTAAAACTACATTTTGCCTTGATTTACCTTTCTCACAACCCATCTGATTGCTACTTTTCTTTACGTCAACTACTAAGGGCGTTGAAGTTTTTTTTACATTTGTAAATATTCTTTTGATTTTGTGATCAGTAATATTTTTAATGGCCGATATACCTGATTATCCCGGTGAGTAACAAAAAGACATAATTATGGAGTTAAAAAAACTTGAGATTCATGATCATCATTTAGCAATGGGTGCGAAAATGGCACCATTTGCTGGTTATGAAATGCCGGTGAGGTATGCATCTGAGCTGGATGAGCATAAAACAGTGAGAAGTGGTGTGGGCATTTTTGATGTTTCACATATGGGAGAGTTTACTGTTGAAGGAGTGGGAGCATTACCTTTTGTGATGAAAATTACCTGCAATGACGCCTCAAAATTATCGTCTGGACAGGCTCAGTACTCCTGCCTGATCAATCAGGATGGGGGCGTAATAGATGACCTATTAGTTTACCGGCTGGATGAGGCTAAATTTATGCTGGTAGTAAATGCTTCCAATATTGAGAAAGACTGGAGCTGGATCAATAAGCAAAATCACGACAAAGTCACCCTTACCAACATTTCAGATGAAATGTGTTTGTATGCTATTCAAGGCCCTGCTGCACAAAATGTATTGGCACAACTTACGCAAATCAGTTTGGGGGAATTAAAATATTATACTTTTACTCACGCGAATGTAGCAGGTGTGGACAATGTACTAGTGTCTGCCACTGGTTATACAGGTTCGGGGGGCTATGAACTATATTTTCCGAAAAAGTATGCTTTAGAAATTTGGCAATCAATTATGAAAGCAGGTGAAAAACATGCTATCAAGCCAATTGGATTAGGAGCAAGAGATACCCTGCGTTTGGAAATGGGGTTCTGTCTTTATGGTCATGAACTCACTGATCATATTACTCCACTTGAAGCTGGTCTTGGGTGGATTGTGAAATTAAACCGGGAATTTATCGGATCAGATATTTTGAAGCAGCAAAAAGAAAAAGGTATTGAGAAAAAATTGGTTGGATTTGAAATGTTGGATAAAGGAATTCCCCGTCAAGGTTATGAACTGCAAAGTGAAAGTGGGGAAATAATCGGTGCGGTAACGTCCGGCACCCAATCTCCATCACTTGGTGTTGGTTTGGGAATGGGTTATGTCAATACAGCCTTTAGTGCACTCCACACCAAATTTTATGTAAAAGTAAGAAACAGGTTATTGGCGGCCGAAGTGGTGAAGTTGCCTTTTTACCGACATGCATAATTGGGATGGCCAGAAAAATTGAAGTGTGCCTGTCACCACAATTACTTGAATTGTATGATCTGAGCAACAACATTGTAGTGGTAGCAGATATATTCAGAGCAACCACTACCATGATCACAGCACTTTCCTGTGGTGTATCAAGCATAAAAGCCGTATCAACTATAGAGGAGGCTTTTCACCTTAGAAATTACGGATATCTTATTGCTGGAGAAAGGGGCGGTAGAAAAGTGGATGGGTTTGATTTTGGCAATTCTCCATTTGATTTTATCGACAAAAGCCTAAATGGTTCCTCGGTTGCAATAACTACTACAAATGGCACCCTTTCTATCAATAAATCCAGCATGGCAAAACATCAGATCATTGGGTCATTTAACAATATTTCAGCTACGGCAGATTATCTCAAAGACCAAGGTGAAGATGTGCTGATATTATGTGCCGGCTGGAAAGGAGCGGTAAATCTGGAAGATACCATTTTTGCCGGTGCATTGATAAATGCCTTGGAAAGTGACTATCATGAAAACTCCGACAGCGGTGCTATAGCACTTTCATTGTACCTTCATCACCAAAACGACCTGTTAAGCTATTTGATTGATTCTGATCATGCTATGCGGTTGAAGAGGATAGGGTATGAAAAAGACATCTCGTTTTGTCTTCAAAAAGACACCCAAACTATTGTGGGGGTGGTGAAAAACGGAGAAATTGTAGCGCAATAATCTTTATATTCACGGTTGGTTTACCGCAAAGAACGCCAAGTTGTTTCGCAATGGACGCAAAGGAAATTATCACTTTTTATTATTATTTCTTGATGCACTTTGCACATGCTTCTCGAACCAGTGGTAACTGGTTTTACCGCGAAGAAAGCAAAGTTTCTCCAAGGGGCGCGGAACTATCATTTCTATCTTTGTGCGCTTTGTGCGTGCTTTGCGAACTTAGCGGTTTTTGTTTTTAACGCAAAATACGCCAAAGTTTTTATCGCCAAGGACGCAAAGGAAACTAACCCTCACCTTTAAGGTTTTTTCAATAATTGAAGAGTACCCTACGGATAGTGAGATTGGTTACATATTGGAGAAAATTAGTTTACTTCAGTTTTTCATTTCTTTTGTGACGATCTTTATCCCTATTGCTCTTTTTTTCCATATTTCTTTTAAAAGCTTCGGTCATATCGATACCAGTTTGATTGGCCAGGCATAATAATACCCACAACACATCAGCCATCTCATCACCCAGATCTTTTTCCCTGTCTGAAGGCTTAAATGACTGCTCGCCATACTTTCGTGAAATGATCCGGGCTACTTCCCCTACTTCTTCCGTGAGGATAGCCATATTGGTCAATTCATTGAAATATCGTACACCATGGGTTTTAATCCATTCATCCACCTTCTGTTGTGCTTCTTCAATTGTCATGTTTATTAGTTTGTATTTATGTTCTGTTTCCCTTTGATTCAGAATATAGAAAAAATTGCTAATGACGAATTCTGAATGACGATTTGCTATTTAATCCTACTTTATTTCCTGTCCTTTGAATCAATGATGATGGTGACTGGCCCGTCATTCACCAATGCCACTTCCATATGCGCACCAAATTCCCCGGTTTTAATTTCACCTTCTGACATTTTTTGCAACATTTCTTTAAACCGGTGGTACAACGGAACAGCAATATCCGGTTTTGCCGCTTTGATATATGATGGCCGGTTCCCTTTTTTGGTACTGGCATGTAGTGTAAACTGGCTGATTAACAAAATCTCACCTTTCACTTCGTTCAAGCTCAGGTTCATTACGCCGTTCTGATCATCATAAATACGAAGGTTGACAATCTTTTTGCACAACCACTCAATATCTTCCTGTTCATCAGCTTCTTCTATTCCCAGAAGCACTACCATCCCATGTGCTATTTTCCTGGTTTCCTGCCCATTTATAGCAACAGCTGCATTTTTTACTCTTTGAATGACTACAATCATTATAAATTATTCGAATTAAAATACATCACAAACTATTCATCCATTGTCTGGTCTGCCGACCTAAATCCCTGATGACATCATCCTGATTTTTATGAGTTGATTTAGGGACAGCAAAAGAATGATCGCCGCCTTCTATTACATATAGGGAAGCATTTTCACCCAATTTTTCGTGGAGTGATTTCATTAAAGTGATTTCTGCCAGTTTATCCCGGGTACCCTGACAAAACAATATGGGTTGTTGAATTTTAAAAAGATGATCCGCCCTCTCCATAGAAATTTTTCCTGGAGGATGAAGCGGAAAACCATAAAACACAATCCCTCCTATTTGATCAACCAAATTAAGGGCAACAGTCTGTGAAGACATCCTTCCTCCATAAGATTTGCCTCCAAGAAAAACAGAGCAACCGGAACATAAGTTTTTAGCTTCATTATATACAGCCTGAGTGGTTCGGTGGGCGATTTCTGGTTTATCTGGTCTTTTTTTTCCCTGTTCGAGATATGGAAATTGAAACCTCAAAGTGGAAATTTGATGAACTGATAATGCTTCTGACAATCTTTCCATAAACGAATGATACATACCCGCACCAGCCCCGTGAGCAAGTATCAATAGATCAGTCGACTGCTCAACTTTATTCCATATACAACTCACTTCGCCTATTGAAGCAGAGACTTTAAGCTTAAATTCTTCTGTTGCATTTCTCATTGATTAGAAAAAATAATGGTATCCCAAAAAAGAAAAAGATCAATTTATCATTATCAATAATAAATTAAAATCAATTGTATTGCAAAACAATAATGATTTAGATGGGAAACAAATTGTAAAAATAGCAGTTGAGAATTTTTGATATATATTAATATGGGTAAAAGACTGAATATCCTGCTCGTCGCCTTCCTCATTCTGGGCAGCCTCTATTTCCTTTTTAATGGTTTATACTATGGTAAATCTTTTCTTATCCCACTGGTAACAGCGATCATATTGAGCATGTTGATGTTCCCAGTTGCAAAACGGTTTATGAAATGGGGAATTGGCAGAGCTTGGGCAATTCTGTTTTCCGACCTCATTGTAGTCTTATTTATTGCATTTATGATTTTCCTGCTGGTTGCTCAAGCCAATAATGTTGCAAGCAACTGGCCGGAAATCCAGGAAAAATTACAACCTAAAATTGAACAGGCACAACAGTTTTACAATGAACAAATAAATTCCTTGGGCACATCTTCATCTCCTGAAAATCAACAACAAGAAGCTTCGGAAGAACAAACCAGCGAAGGGCAGGAAGACGAAAATGAAAAACAGAAAGAAGAATCTCAACCTTTTGGTGGCGAACAAATCACAGGATTTCTCTCGGGTATCGTGATGAACGTATTTAACTTCATCAGCAATATGCTATTGATACTGGTGTATATATTTTTCTTTATGTTTTATCAAAAGAAATTTGAAAATGCCCTGATAGGCCTTGTGCCTGAAAATAAAAGAGAAAAGGCTAAATCAATTATTAACGATTCAGCTAAAATTGCTCAAAAATATTTATTTGGACGATTTATTCTTATAGGTGCTCTGGCGGGTTTGTATATGATCAGCTATAGTCTTTTAGGGCTAGAACATGCTATTTTTATTTCATTATTGGGCGCATTATTTTCATTATTGCCCTATATTGGAAATATCATTGCATTAGGTCTCGCATTAGGAATGTCGTTTATTTCGGGAGGGGAGACCGGTCAGGTGATAGGTATATTAATCGTTTTCAGTATCATTCAGTTTATCGAAAGTTACCTCTTGGAACCTTATGTAGTGGGGGACAAAGTTGATTTGAATCCGGTAATAATTATTGTTGGCGTCATTTTAGGTGGACTTGTTTGGGGGGTGATGGGTATGCTACTCGTAATTCCGGTTATGGGGATTATCAAAGTGGTTTTTGATAGCATAGAAACCCTCCGACCATTTGGTTATGTACTAGATGAAAGGGATATTTCAACTGGTGGTGGAGCAATCGGAAAGGTGAAAGAATGGGTGCAAAAAAAGATAAGGAAACAATGATCTACCTTTTGAAGCTTTAAAACAACATTAAGATCCAAAGAGAATGCACTACCACGAATGAACAAGTGTTATTCAGAATTCCATTGACATATTTTCCAAAATATATTCCCTTCTGATTTTTTGATTGATGTTTTTTAATACCTGTTCTATAATTTTTTCAGATTCCAAAGTGAAAATATTCACTTTTACCAGTGAAAGATAAATATGTTCACCCGGCAATTCGTTTTCGACAATTTCAAAAAGAGCTTTTGCCTCGTCCTTTCGCTGTGCTTTGTATAAACAGTAGCACAGATTTAATTTCATAATAGGTGAATTTGTGAATGAAAGCAATAATTGATATAGTTTGACTATCTCATTCCAATGTTCAACACCTTGCAATGAAGTAGTCATATGTTTACTCGTAATCAGGGCTTCAACATAATATTTGTCCAGCTTTTCAGGTTTTTCCAAATAGTGGAACCCCAATTTTATAAAGTCATTGTTCCATTTCGTTTTGTCCTGTTCATAGAAAGAAATGATTTTGCCATCTTTTAATTTTGCCGGAATTCTGGCAAGATGGAAACAAAATAGTGCAAGTAGATTTTTTGTTGTGGTTTTTTTGAATATGTTGGACAAGATTTTTGCAAGTGCCAATGCCTCTAAGCACAGATCTTCATTGACAATGGACTCGACTTTTTGGTTGAAAGAGTCGAACCCGATATTAAAAACCGCATAAAGAATTTCTTCAACAATTGAAATTTCCTGCTCCGATACTTGCCCAAAAGTCCAATCGAATTCTATATTTCTTATACCTTGTCGAAAGTCATTTTTTGCCCTGTTTATACTTTTATAAATAGCATCCTGGGATAATAGGGTACATTCACTAATTTCTTTGATATGCAACCCGAAGATGTTTTTCAATGTGAACACTACTTTAGCTTTCGAAGAAACTTTTTTTGACCTGGCTAAGAACAAGATAGTTTTTAACCTTAAATCCTCGATAGGGTTCTCAGCTTCTTCCTTGGTTTGTAAAATAGAATTGATATCTGATCGACTTTCCTTTTTAATTTGGTTCAATACTTCATTCTTAGCTACGATAAAAAGCCAGTTTTCTTTGTTGTCCGGAATATGATTTGGTTTCCAGCTTTTTAAACTTTTGTAAAATGAATTTTGAATGGCATCCTCGATTTGGGTGATATATTTTGCACCAAATTGACTCAAAAGAGCTGAAAACAATTTGCCATAATAAGTTCTGTAACTCGATTCAACAATAGAGGGTGTGTTACTCTTCATATTCCATAATCGGTCTAATTTCGGTAGTACCACCCCATAAATGACAAGGACATCCTTTTGCCAATTCTATCACCGTATTCAGGTCTTTGGCTTGCAATAAATAGTAGCCACCAATCATTTCTTTTGATTCCAAAAATGTTCCATCTTTTACAATACAATCTTTACCAGAAATCCAAACGCTATTTCCTTCAAGGCCATCGCCGGATATCAGATGTCCCGATTTACCCAATTCTTCAGCCCAAGCCATATGGGAATTGGTCAGTTCTTCCATCTCCTTTGGTGAAAGTTTTTGCATTTGTTCAATGTCTTCATGCAGTAGCAATAAATATTTTTTCATTTTTGTAAGATTAATTTCATCCTAAAGACATTCCCACTTGCCCGTTTTGGACATATATTTTTATAATAGCTAAAAGTTAATGATTAACCTTGAATTTTCAACACACTTACCATCAAGCCAATTCAATCTACCACTGCCGTCTAATCCTTAGAGCGTCTCTCAAACTTCATATACCAAGTATGCTAAATAAAAAATAAGTTTATTTTACAAAAAGTAAATAAATTATTATCTTAGCGCCTCGTTTGTAAAACTATCACAAAAATGGCTGGGACATCTTTAAAAAGAAAAGAACGTAAAAATAAAACTAAGGCTAAGATTAGAATTAATAATATTAAGAAATATACTAAGCAGCCTGTTATTAAGAACGTAGATATAGAAAAGATCAAAGAGCAGTTTGAGCAAGCCAAAGCCGCGAAAGGATCTTCAAAATCTTCAGCAAAGGCTGAAAAGGAAGCAAAAGCAACTGAAGCTCAAGCAACTGAGTCTAAATCAGTTGAAACTGAAGCTGTAGAGGCTAAACCTGAAGTAAAAGCAACATCTTCTGAAAAAAAGGAAGAAAAAGCTGAAGCAAAAAGCAAGACAAAAAAGGATACTGCTGAAGAGTAGTATCTTTAGGGATAAATAATAAAAGCCGTAATGAAACCTTACGGCTTTTTTTTATTTATGATCCACAATAGCTTTATGTTGTTGTTCTTCTTCTTTCATCAATTCTTCCGGATCATCAGTTGAATGTTCATCTTCAATTTTTTCGCGAATAATATCTTTGATGCATTCCCGGGAAATATATCCTTTGGCTAAGGCAATTTTTGCGGCCTGAGTCGTTGATTCTACATAATAAAGCTCCACACCAGCATCATTTAACAGTTTTTCCCCCAATGATTTGATTTCTATATCCCTTCCTTCTTTAGATACATCTCTGATAAAAATGGCTTCTACTCTACCCGGAAAGTCCTGAATCACCTGTTTATAAATTTCCGGATCTTTCTGTCCACTATCCCCTATGAGTATGAAACGCAGATCAGGGTACATGCTCATGATTTTCTCAATTTGCTGGAGTTTGTGGTTCAGGTGTATGGAACTGATGAACTTAAACTGGTCCAACCGTGATGTCCGTAGAAAGAAAGGCCCCTTTGGAATACCCCTGACGTCACAGAACTCAATCAATAGGTCATATAATTTCCAGGAACTACTAGAAACATAAAATATTGGATTAAAAGAATTGCCATTTTTTCCTTTTTGCAAAGCATGGTAAAAAGCAGCTACTCCCTCGAAAGGCAGCCGGGTGTGTGCATTTTTAAGGAGCAACAACCTGATTTTTTTTATAAACTTTGTGGCCTTGGAAACTAATATCGTATCGTCAACATCAGAGATAATTCCAAATTGACGATTTTCATGCGAGATCAATATTTGACCTGTCGATCTTACGTCCTTCTGATTTTTCTGGATTTTATCCATTAATTGAAATTCTACATTCACCCAATCCTTTACAACCTGATCGGTAACCTTAAGAGTAGTACCAAAATATCCCAAACTATTGGAGCATACTTTCTGGGTTTGACCATTGAACTTTATATGTACGTTCACATTTGGGATAGAATCACTCAAATATCTTTTATACATGGCATAAACATTGTCCCAAATTTTGTATTTATGAATAGGTTTACTGAGAATGTTATTTTCAATCACCCTGCCGTGTACATACACTTCCTGATTATTGCCGTAACCAAAATACGGTTGAATGACAGGTTTCCCTAATAATCCAATTTTCTTCTTTATCTTGAATTTAATCACAGCAATTTTTACGGCGATTTTTCGAAGTATTCCTGCAATAAAAAAAATTCTTTTTCTCATATTATAAATTTTCTGTTATACCATTTTTTTGGCTGATTGATTTGGGCGAATTTCCCTCCCGGTATGCTCCGAATACGCTTTTGTAAAAATCCCACCTACAAAAAGGAGAATTGATGAATAAAAAACCCAAACCAAAACAGCAGCTAACGAACCTGCGGCAGCATAAGTATTGGCAATATTTGCCTTAGATAAAATCAAACCTATGACATATTTTCCGATATTAAATAATATGGATGTAACTAATGCCCCAACCAAAACCACTTTTAATTTAATTACTGCATCTGAAAGAAATTTAAAGATTATAAAAAAGACAAACATGATAAGAATAACAGATATCAATACATTTAAAAAATACATTATAGTAGCAGTTTGTTCAGAGAAATATTCTATGAGAAAACCTTTTATATAATTAAAAATGGTATCAATTACCAGCGATGCCAAAATCAGGATTCCCAGAACCACAATAAAAGCGAAAGCAATTATCCGGTCAGTGAAAAATTTTAAAAATCCCTTTTCTGGTTTAGGCGAAATCCCCCAAATAGAATTTATGCCTTTTTTTATAAAGTTAAAGATGGCTGTGGAACTGATGAACAAAATCACAAGACCAAAAATATTGGCAACCCAATCATTTTCCATCACTGAAATATTGTTGATAATAGTTAATGCTACTTCCGAACCTTCTTTTCCAACTATTGCATTTATCTGATTGATCAATTCGGATCGTACTTTTTCATCTTGTTGGATCAATTTTGCCAACCAAACAATAATAATGATGATGGATGGCATGGAAAATATTGTAAAAAAAGCCACAGCAGCACTATATGCTATGGGGTCTTTTTGTTTAAACAGACTGAACATTCTTTTTATGATGTTCATAAAATTCTGTAGAAAATCTGACATGGGGCCTTTTTATCCTTTAGAAAAATCACACCTATCATTAAAGTGTACTGTATATTAACAATTTATTATCCACCCTGTTCATTAAGAACATCCTTTCATCCGCTAACAATTATATTTCTAATTTTTTTTGAACAGGATCTTTTCCAAAGGGTTCAATTTATATACGCCCGTCAAATAAGCATTGGTTGTCAGATTAAAATAGAATTAAATTTATATGCAACCACTGCAAAGACTTTCTTTATAAAGAGGTTCTTGATAAATTTGAGGGCAAGAATTAAATATTTTTTATAATCTATTAAAACAGAAATTACTATGAAAATAACAGTAGTTGGAGCTGGTAACGTTGGTGCCACCTGTGCCGATGTATTGGCATACAAAGAAATTGCCAGAGAAATAGTTTTATTGGACATCCGAGAAGGATTTGCCGAAGGAAAGGCATTGGATATTTGGCAAAAAGCCCCTGTCGATGTTTATGATTCCCGTACAATAGGATCTACCAGTGATTATTCCAAAACAGCTGGTTCAGAAGTAGTAGTAATTACCTCCGGCTTGCCACGTAAACCCGGTATGAGTCGTGATGATTTGATAGGTACCAATGCTGCAATTGTAAAAGAGGTAACTGAGAATGTTGTAAAATATTCTCCTGAAGCAATCATCATTGTGGTTTCTAATCCACTTGATGTAATGACCTATCAAGCCCATATTGTATCGAAATTGCCAAGGACAAGGGTAATTGGTATGGCGGGTATTCTGGATACTGCACGGTACAGAGCATTTCTTGCCGAAGCATTAAATGTTTCTCCAAAAGAAATTCAAGCTATTTTAATGGGTGGACACGGTGACACCATGGTACCACTTCCAAGATATACCACTGTTGCGGGTATTCCTGTAACAGAGTTGTTGGATAAAGAAACTTTAAACAAAATTGTTGAAAGAACTAAAGTAGGTGGTGGCGAATTAGTTAAACTGCTTGGTACTTCAGCGTGGTATGCACCAGGCTCAGCAGCCGCACAAATGGCCGAAGCGGTAGTTAAAGACCAAAGAAGGGTTTTCCCTGTATGTCTTAAATTGGAAGGTGAATACGGAATTAATAACTGTTATTTAGGAGCTCCGGTTATTTTGGGCAAGAATGGTGTTGAAAAGGTAATCGAACTTCAACTGAATGATGAGGAAATGCAAAGCCTGAAAAGTTCTGAAGGTCATGTAAGAGAAGTGATGGAAGTGCTTGATAAGATGGGTAAATAGTAATAATATTAACAAATTAAGCTCCTTCGGGGGCTTTTTTTATTCCTGACAGCATCTGGAAAATTACTTTGAAAGGTAAAGAGATAAGCAAAAAAAAGATAAAAATAATATACACTACCCCGGCAAATAAAGCCAGAATGACTGCCCCAATTATATTTATCAAATCAAACATGGCAAGTAAACACTATTCTTGATTAATTGTTTTAAAAATATAAATTTTTCGTATCTATAAAAATCAGCATAAATATATTGATAAAAAATATTTTGTATAATTTTATTTGCCAAAGTGTCAGGCAGACTTAATATTATTATAATATTGGATTAATAATAACTGGTGAGGAATGTTATTGAATCTTAATTTCCGTTGTTTAATATATAAATCAATTCTTTTGAAATAATCAGCAGCTAATTCCAAATATTGCTTTTTAAAATTCCTGATGGGATAAACTTTACCTTCATATAAGAAATAATATTTGAAATGAGTGGTATAACCTACAAAATGACTAATTCCCTCATCAAAATATCCGTCATAACCCATTGAAGCCTTCTGTTGTCGCAATAAGGTAAGTGGCCCATCTATCACTATTTCGAAAATATAGTTTTTTTTACCAGAGTGTCCATTATCCGGAACAATTGATAAATAAGATCGTGGTATGGACAAAAATGAATCGTAGTATGAAAAACTGGTCAGGTTCTGTGCTGAAAGTGCTTTAACAAACCCCTTATTTGAAATATATACTACCTGATTCTCTTCATGGTAATAAATTTTTCCTGAAAAGGATTGACCATTTTTTAGCTTAACTTGACCTTCATTCCATAATTTTGTGCTTGGTTTATATATTTCTTCTCCAATGGATGGATTGACATAAAAGATCATGAAAACTATTGCAACAAAAGCAGCCCTGTAATTCATAAAAAATATAATAAAAATAAGATATAAAATAGTTAAAAAAATAGAACACAAAAAATATGGCGCATACTACACCTATTACAACATTACTGGAGCTATTGTGTTATGCGAAGATTGTATTTTTTTTATAAGATTTTATGGCTAATTCAAAAAGATGTAAAAGTTATGAAGTATCGTATTTCCCCAGATAAAACAAATGATCATCTATTTACAGCATTTTTTCCTATTTTTGCACGTTAACGAAATTATTTAAGAATATTTCTGTTAGATATTTTGGATTTAAACTAAGACATATAAATTTTTTTATAAATGATAAAAGACCAGACCAATGAGCCGGAACATAAATTAATAATCAGAAACCTGAAGATCTCTGATTATGATGATATGGTGGAGGTAATGACTGCTACCTATCCCGACATACAGGAACATTGGAGTTATAAACAGATAAAAAAGCTGATCAGAATATTTCCTGAAGGACAAATTTGTATTGAGGACAAAGAAAAAGTCATTGCATTCGTGCTAACCATAATAGTGGATTATGCTAAATATGGGGATGATCACACATTTGATAGTATTTTGGGCAATTATGAATTTGATACTCATGATCCGGAAGGCGATGTACTTTATGGAATTGAAGTGATCGTTCATCCCGAGTATCGGAACATGAGGTTAGGACGTAGGTTGTATGATGCCAGAAAAGACGTTTGTGAACAATTGAACCTAAAATCTATCGTAGCTGGCGGTAGAATGCCCAATTATTATAAGTATAGCTACAAAATGGAACCTGAGGAGTATATCGATAAGGTTTTGTCGAAAGAAATATATGATCCGGTGTTGAGTTTCCAACTTAGCAATGACTTCCATGTACGCAAGGTATTGAATAACTACATGCCTGATGACAATGAGTCCAGATCATTTGCAACATTGCTGGAGTGGAACAATATTTACTATAGTAAAAAGAAAAAAGTTTTACAAGAAACCAAGTCAATTGTACGCATAGGATTAGTACAGTGGCAAATGAGAAATGTAAGCTCTGTGGATGCGATGTTCGAGTATGCCGAGTTTTTTGTAGACGCTATTAGTAGTTACAAAGCTGATTTTATTCTTTTCCCTGAACTGTTCATGGTACCTTTAATGGCTGAGTTCAATGAATTGGGCACATCACAGGCTATCAGAAAGTTGTCACAATATTCGGAAGACATTCAGAATAAGTTCATAGAATTTGCTTTATCGTATAATGTAAACATCATAGCTGGTAGTATGCCTGTGTACGAAGATGATAAATTATATAATGTAGCATGTCTTTGCCGGCGTGACGGAACCATAGAATATCAGTATAAAATACACATTACCCCTTCTGAATACTCTGACTGGGGTATATCGGGTGGCGATAAAATTCAGGTATTTGAAACAGATGCCGGCAAGGTAGGCATTTTGATCTGTTATGATGTGGAATTCCCCGAACTTTCCAGGATAATGGCAAAAGAAGGCGTTCAGATTCTGTTTGTACCATTTGCTACCGATACACAGAATGGTTATCAGCGTGTGAGGCTTTGTTCCAGGGCAAGAGCAATAGAAAACGAATGTTATGTTGCCATTGCAGGTAGTGTGGGCAACTTACCCAAGGTAAGGAATATGGACATTCAGTATGCACAATCTTCTGTATTTTCACCATGCGATTTTGCTTTTCCTAACATGGGTATTGTGGCTGAAGCTACACCAAATTCAGAAATGACTATCATCGCTGATGTGGATCTGGATCTCCTGAAAGAACTGCACGTCCAGGGAAGCGTCAGGAATTTGAAGGACAGAAGAAACGATCTTTATACGCTAAACCTTACCGGTAAGAAAAAAGTGATAACCACACTCAAAGTATAACAATCAGTATCAGGAGGGGAAGCCCTCCTGTGTTTTTTTAATCCAGTTCTGGAATTTGCTCGTGTTCCATTTTCTCCATAAATTTTCGGGCATCATGGAGGTTGTTAAAATCATATTCCTGATCAAATCCGTCATTGGTTTTAATGGATATCTTTACCTGAATACTTCTCTCTTCATGAAAATGAAGTTCTGTAGGGAGTTCAAATGGTTCATCAATTGATTTTAATTTGGCTATTTTATGCAATTTCTTGCGTTTGGTTTTACAAAATGCACACTGATAATGTTTTAACAACTGTCCTTTAGTATCTTTGGTAGGGTGTGTGAGCACTTCTTCTTTCAGAAGGCTCATTGTTTGAAAACCACAATTATTGCACTTTAAGGTTTGGGATAAATACCCAGGATATTTTTCGATTTTTACATAACCTGATTTCGGGTCTACCCACACATCATAATCTACAGAAAATATATCTTCTTCTACTTTCATCCCTTCCTCCAGATGTACATCTTCCTCCTCTTCAGTCAAAAGTTTCATCTTATTGCCTTCAGGCGATGTGCGAGGAGCATACCGCAATTTTTTCAACCTTTTATTTAAGGTAGTGGGATAACTGTACTTGATGATCAGGGTAATAATATAATAAAACAAAGCCCCAAAACAAATCGAAATAAAAAGCCGGATAAAAATCCAGGATATATCAGTAGCAACAATTTTTGGGTAGACGGTATTTATGAATGATGCAATGGCAATAGCAATAGCACCTATTCCCATGGTTAAACGTTTTATTTCATTGCCGCTGATAAAATCATACTTGGCTTTATAGTCCCTAATAGATTTGGTTTTTATCCAATGTCCAAAAATGATAATTATTCCCGCTGCAAAAAAGGATACACATGAAATCCACATGATGATGTGCCATATTTTCAGTAAAACAAGCATCGTTTCATTCATAATTACCAAATTTAGATTGTTTAACAATAAGTTAAATTAACCATTTTTTCCTAAATAAACAATATTTTCTTTTGGAGATATCATTAAGATGATGAGAATTTCCAGAAACCGGGTAAACGGTCTATGATTAATATCTATTTTTGAGTTTCTGTGAGTGATGTAAATGTAAATAATAGGAAATACATTAAATATTATGAAGTATAATTTTGATGAAATAGTAGATCGCAGCTACTCTGATTCGGTAAAATATGGCCTCAGAAAAAGATTGTATGGAACTGATGATGTATTGCCATTGTGGGTTGCTGACATGGATTTTCGCACACCATCATTTATTGTGGATGCTGTAAAAGCTTCAGCAGATCATGGTATTTATGGATATACGTTAAACCCACTAGATTTTAATCAAGCGATACAGGACTGGGTAAAAAGAAAATATCATTGGGACATTCAAACATCATGGATCACTGGGTGTCCGGGAGTAGTACCTTCTCTGGTGATGAGTATTCTGGCATTTACAGAACCCCAAGATAAAATCATTATCCAAAGCCCGGTCTATCCACCATTTTTTTCAATTGTTACAGATAATAACCGTGCGTTATTGGTCAATGAATTGATTGAATCAGAAGGACGTTATTTCATGGATTTTGATGATCTTGAAGAGAAAGCTGCCTTAGGTGCTAAAATGCTAATTCTGTGTAATCCCCATAACCCTGTTTGCCGGGTTTGGAATAAAGAAGAACTTCTTCAACTTGCACAGATTTGTGAAAAACATGATATAATCATTCTTACAGATGACATACATGCTGATATAGTATTCACCCCTCATCAGTATATCCCTATTGCATCAATTAGTGATCAGATAGCCCAGCGTACTATATCATGTTTTTCTCCTTCCAAAACCTTCAACATGGCCGGGCTGGCAACATCATGGGCTGTAATATCAAATCCTGAACTAAACAAAATATTCAGGGACAAGCTTGATGCACTGCACCTCAACAATGGTAATTATTTTGGTCCCAAGGCCTTGTCAATAGCTTACATCAATGGTGATGAATGGCTGAGACAGGCAATTGATTACATCGAAAAAAATATGGATTTTGTTGCTCATTACCTTCAGAAATATATTCCTGAAATAACCATGACCAAGCCAGAAGGGACTTATTTGATTTGGCTTAATTGTAAAGGTTTGGGCATGTCGGATCAGGAACTAAAATCATTTTTAATTAAAAAAGCAGGATTAGGGTTGATTGATGGTACTACTTTTGGTAAAAATGGATCTGGATATCAAAGGATCAATGTCGCATGTCCCATATCGATATTGCAAGAGGCAATGACCAAGTTGAAAAATGCTGTTGAACTATTGCGATAGGTTTTATAAAATATCTTAACCTCATTTTATTGTTAAATATTAATCTATAACATATTTTTCAATATTGTCAAAACATTATTTTAACTCTTCCGTTAATTGTCATAGAATTGTCTGAGAAAATCGCAATATATGACTCTATTTATTGTTAAATATTGACTTTTTTGGCAATTTATTTTTTAAAATAATAAAGTATTAATTGATTTTTTGTATTGTTCAATATTTTATGGACAATTTTTAAATTTAGTAGAAAAATGGAAGATTTTGTATGGGAAGCGGATTATGTGAGTCATGATGATCATGACGACCGCATTGGTTTTGAGTTTGAAATGGATTTTGGCTATGATAATGATGATTTTACTTCAGGCTCCGATTTAGAGTATGATTCATAATCTTACCTCTTCCCCATCAGGGGAATGAGGTTATCTATTTAAACCTTTCAAATAAAGATTAAATTCTAAAGCCCCCGATTCTATAAATCCGTCTTCTTTCAAATCCTCATATATTAGTTCATCATAAACTCTTGCTGTTTTTCTGATATCGCCTGTAGGAGAAACCATGAGCTCAACTCCTTCAAAATGAATTGGATCCAACTGGACTAAAATAATAAATCCTTCAAGTTGTTTTTTAAAATATTGATGGACTATAGCACTTTTCATATAGCCAAAAAGGTTAATGGTTATCAACAAATATAAAAATAACCATCAAAAATTCATCAGTATATTGGGGTTAGTTTTTCCTTAAATACACTTTTTATCTTATTCTCTTTGCAATGCCATAGATATTTAGCATTTTTAATATCAAATTTAATAATAAATCACTGCTAAAAAATATTTGCTTATACAGTAAATCAAAGTCATATACATAGTTAAAATGTGGTCTTTGTAGAATCCAGAATCAAAAGTGTTTAGAGATTATTCAAGTTGGGAGTAATAAATACTGATATTAATTTCTCTCGTTGACGAATTAGTGAATGTGAAATTGATATATTTGAAAAGGGGAAAGTGATAGTCAAGAACAATAGATGTATGGTATCGACGAAATAAAGCAGAAACCGGAAATTCTGCGTTTTGAAAGTTCCAATAAAAACCTGTTGACTCAATATGTGGTCTTGGAGGATGGGGTGGTCATGTGTTATACCTATGGGTATGTTGATTCAAAAAGCATTAAAGAAAGTCACGATCATTTGTTGACTTTATTGAAAGCCCTGAACACCAGCAATGTAGCACAGTCTTTTGATATGATTATTGACTTCAACAATGTCAAATGGATTGAGAAAGGTGCTCGCTCATATCTAAACCGTACGTTATCGCATATGTTTGAAACGGGCCTATTGCGACATATTGGTGTTATATCCGAAAACTATATTGTAAGAACTATGGGTGGGCTTTGGTCGAAGCTAAGTCCATGGATGAACTACACCTTTTATAAAAGTGAAATCAGTGCCTATCAGGAAATAATCAAAAAACGGGTAAAAACCGCCAAAAAGTCCTCTGAAACCACAATAGCTCAGGACATCTTAACAGAAAGTATGGTATTTTACAGAGGAGCCAAACTCTTACTATACAAAAAGAAGGACTGGCAATACCAAACCCCTGTCCAAACGCTATCGGTAACTTTGATCAACAGTAAGATATTATACATCGTTATTACTGGCGATGCAACACTCGCATTGATAGATCAGTCTGTAAATTGTATTCCAGAAGCCTATCAATTACTCAATAAGAATAAATTGGACGTGATTTATGAGGTAAGTCAGATCAAGTTCACATCCTCTTCAATTCGTCATTATTGGTTTAAAAAAATCGCAGAAAACAGTGATTTGTGGGAATTTCGATATATTATTACCAATCCCACCGTCTCGGCGATGTTTAAAATAGAATGGTCATCAAATTCGGAGCTTAAAAACCGCACCGTTCTGGAGAAATCCATAGCAAGTACCCTTGACAAAATCCTCAATATTGCTCCTGATCAAAAGCAGCAAGCTGGTAAAACAACCGTATCTGTGAAAGATTATGAAAGTTTTTCCAAAAAGCAACTGATAGAAGAAATTGCTAAATTAAAGAGTAACCATAATGAAAGGATCAATCAATTATTTGGGCTTTTAAGCAGGATAAACCTGAGTACAAAATTCAAACCTGCTACTTTTGATGTGCCTACATCAGATCCTTTTTATGAATTGTTTACAGCTGTTGACGTGGTTCAGCATGATTTTTTTGATATGCTGCAGGAATTGAAAGGACTTAATCAAAACCTGGAAGCAAAGGTAAAAGACCGGACTACCCTTTTGAATTCAAAAAACGTAGAACTTACCCAACTCAATGAGGAACTCGACCATTTTGTATATTGCGTTTCTCATGATTTACGAGCTCCATTGACTTCAATACAGGGATTAATCAACCTGATGCAAATGGAGAAGGACAATGGATCCCATGAGCAATACCTTGATTTAGTCACAAAAAATATTAGGCGACTTGATTTATTTATCCAAGAGATCCTTCAACTGAGCCGAAATGCCCGAATGGTATTGTCTCACGAAGTAATAGAATTTCAAAAAATCATAGATAATACCTTCTCTGAATTAGTTTACCTGGTTGATTCCAGCAGGATTCAAAAGAATATTTATATTGAACAACAAACTCCTTTTATCAATGATACCCACAGAATCACTGTGATTTTCAGAAACCTGTTGTCCAATGCCATTAAATATAGTAGTAATAATCACCACCGTCCTTCAAAGATTAGTATCAGGATAAAAGTGGATCAGGAAAAAGCTGATATTGAAATTACCGATAATGGTATGGGGATAATGAAGGATCATATAGATAAGGTATTCGAGATGTTTTACCGGGCTACAGATACTAATGCCGGTTCTGGACTTGGTCTATATATCGTCAAGCAGGTGGTTAATAAATTGGAAGGCCAAATAAAGCTTTCATCCGAGGTTGGAAAAGGAACAAAAATAATTATTACACTACCTAACCTGGCCAACGCTGTAAACAGTTAATTTTTCCAGAATTGACACGTTGTATTTATTCATAAGACTATTTTATATAATTGTTCCCAACTTCTTGATCAGGAGTATCATAAATTTAATATTCTGCGTTAATTTTACTAAACAACTATTTTGAAGCTGGGTGCATCAAGTTATTGAGAGATAAAAATCCAAACAACGATAAGCCCATTAAAATTAACCTATGAAATTGTATTTAGTCCTTTTACTTTCTCTGATAATGGCCGGATGCGATATCCGTTATTCTGAGCATAAAATGGGGCCAACTCAAATGATTGATAAGCAATCCCAAGAATATTGGTTGGCATATCTTGATCGTAAAATAAAATCATCACCTAAAAAAAGTGATAATTATCACCGCAAGGCTAAAATTTTAGTATCCCAAGGAGAAGAAGAAGAAGCTATTATATTGATGAAAAAAGCCATTTCACTAGATCCGGATAATTTGGCTTACAGGTATTTCATGGCAGATTTGTACTTGAAGAGTGCGAATTACCCTGAGAGTTTAAATCAGGCAAAATTTGTTGAAAGCTTTGGAATGTCAGCTCCCGGGTTAGACCTCGTACTTGGAGCCGCATATTTCAATTTAGGAAATTTAAGTAATGCCGAAGAATATCTCTCAAAAGCATTGTCCAAGGACCCTTCCAATGAACAGACTCAACTTTATATGGGTCTTTTGACAATGGCAAAAGGAGATACCCTTTTAGCAGAGGAAGCCATACTCAAAAGCTTGGATTTGCGGCCTTCTTCAGGGGCGATCAATGCACTAATTGATGTTTCCATATTTAAAAAAGACTACAGTAAAGCATTTTCATTCCTTAATGAAGAACTCCGTGAGGATTCTACTAATCAGGAATTATTGTTTCGAAAAGCCGGACTTTATCAGAAAACAGGTAAAGCAGATAGTGCAAAGATTATTTTACATCAGTTGATCGCAATGAATCCTCAGCAGCCAGATTATTACCAGATGATAAGTAACCTGCATTTGAATGCTTATAAGTACGATTCAGCAATTTTTTATCAGAATAAAGTATTAGAAATAGATCAAAACAATAAAGAAGCTTTATTAACTTTGGCACGAATTCATGACAGGCGGGGATATCTTTCCCTTTCTATGGATTTTTATAAACAAATAATTGAACAGGATAGTACTTTTCAGGTAGCCAAAGATGAATTTTTAAAAGTAAGTAATAAATTGGCTTACCTTCAAAGGGTGAGACGCGAAAGGGAAAACAGGGAAGAAATTCAACAGCTTCAACCGAAATCCATTTCGCCACCTCAAATACAGTAATTACAAAATGGACATACAAAAAATTAAAATTCTCTTTCCGGATGGCTCTGAAAGGGAATATGCAAAAGGAACTACTGCCATGGAAGTTGCCGGCAGTATCAGTGAAGGTTTGGCTCGGAATGTATTGGCAGCTAAAGTCAATGATGAGATAGTAGATGCTTCACGACCTATCCACACAGATGCCAGGCTTCAATTATTCACCTGGAATGACAAGGAAGGCAAAACAACCTTTTGGCACTCCTCCGCACATTTAATGGCGGAAGCTCTGGAAGCGTTATATCCAGGTACAAAATTTGGGATCGGTCCTGCCATTGAAAATGGGTTCTATTATGATGTGGACTTTGGAGATCAACCTTTCGATTCAGGTGCTCTGGAAGCCGTAGAAGCTAAAATGCAGGAACTGGCAAGAAGTAAGAGCAATTATGAGCGACAAGAGGTAAGTAAATCAGATGCGCTTGAATATTTTACTAAAAAGGGTGATGAATATAAATTGGAATTGATCGAAGACTTGCAGGACGGAACCATCACCTTCTATACTCAGGGTAATTTTACTGATTTATGTAGGGGGCCTCACATTCCCAATACAAGTTTTATCAAAGCTATAAAACTATTGAATGTGGCAGGAGCTTACTGGCGTGGAGATGAAACCAGAAAGCAGTTGACCAGGATTTATGGCATTACTTTCCCTAAACAAAAAGAGCTTACAGAATACCTGGAGTTTTTAGAGGAAGCTAAAAAACGTGATCACAGAAAGCTGGGCAAGGAATTGGAATTATTTGCCTTTTCGGAAAAAGTAGGTATGGGATTGCCGTTATGGTTGCCTAAAGGCACATTGCTGAGAGAACGACTTGAAAACTTTTTACGTAAAGCACAGGTAAAAGCTGGTTATCAGGGAGTAGTAACCCCACATATCGGCCATAAAAATCTTTATGTAACTTCCGGTCATTATGAAAAATACGGAAAAGATTCTTTTCAACCTATTCGCACCCCCAATGAAGGGGAAGAGTTCCTCTTAAAACCAATGAACTGTCCGCATCATTGTGAAATCTATAAAACCAGGCCTCGATCCTATAAGGAATTGCCCGTGAGGTTTGCTGAATTCGGAACAGTGTACCGGTATGAACAGAGTGGTGAATTGCACGGATTAACACGGGTAAGGGGTTTTACCCAGGATGATGCACATATATTCTGTACGCCTGAACAGGTAAAAGATGAATTCAAAAAGGTAATTGATTTGGTGTTGTATGTGTTTTCCTCCCTTGGTTTTAAAAACTTTACTACACAAATTTCCCTTCGTGACCCAAATAACAAGTCAAAATATATCGGAAGTGATGAGGCTTGGAACAAAGCTGAACAAGCTATAATAGAAGCAACAAATGAAAAAGGCCTGGTAACGGTAACGGAACTAGGTGAAGCCGCATTTTATGGCCCTAAACTTGATTTTATGGTGAAAGATGCTTTAAACAGGAGTTGGCAATTGGGCACCATTCAGGTAGATTATAATCTTCCGGAAAGATTTGAACTGGAATATATTGGAGCCGATAATCAAAAACACAGACCTGTCATGATCCACCGCGCACCATTTGGTTCAATGGAACGTTTTGTGGCTGTATTGTTGGAACATTGCGGTGGCGATTTCCCTTTGTGGCTGTCTCCGGAGCAAATAGCCATCCTTCCAATTTCTGAAAAGTATTCCGAATATGCCCAACAATTGAGCCTTGAACTTGAATCTAATGATATCAAAGGATTCATCGACAACCGTGATGAAAAGATAGGCAGGAAAATTCGTGATGCTGAAATCAGAAAAATCCCTCTCATGTTGATCATAGGGGAAAAAGAACAGGATGAAAAAAAGGTATCCGTACGAAAACGAAAAGCAGGCGATCTTGGTAGCATGAGCATCGAAGAGTTTATTTCTTTTTTCAAAAAAGAAGTTTCTACGAGTATGGAGTTAACTTCATAATTTTATCTCTATGTATTTTATTCATTAATAGGAATGGACTACAGTTCATAAAATGAAACTGTATTGAATTATTTATTCAGGGATTTTTTATGATAGAATAAAAAAATTATATTTGCACTTTGTTTTAAACTAAAAAAAGGAGGTACCAATTAACAGACCAAGTCGACCAAACTTTAGGGGCAGAGTAGAAGAGCCTTATAAAGTTAATGAGAGAATCAGAGCAAGAGAAGTCCGTGTGGTTGCTGACGACGGCAACCGTGGCGTATTTGATGTAAATACAGCTATAAAAATGGCACGTGACGAGGGGTTGGATCTTGTAGAGATATCCCCTAACGCTGATCCACCTGTTTGCCGGATCATTGATTACTCGAAATACAAGTATGAACAAAAGAAAAAACAAAAGGAAATAAAGGCCAAAACACAAAGAACGGTCATTAAAGAAATCCGTTTTGGACCTAATACCGATGATCATGATTTTAACTTTAAGTTGAAACATGCCATCAGCTTTTTGGAAGATGGTGCTAAAGTAAAAGCGTATGTTCATTTTGTCGGTCGTACTATAGTTTTTAAAGAACGGGGAGAAATATTGCTTCTTAAATTTGCGCAGGCTTTGGAAGATATAGCCAAAGTAGATCAAATGCCAAAGTTGGAAGGAAAAAGGATGATCCTGATGCTTTCCCCTAAATCTACCAGAAAACAACAATAAATATAAATTATATATAAGATGCCAAAAGCTAAAACAAAATCCGGAGCCAAAAAGAGGTTTAAGCTCACAGGAACCGGAAAAATTAAGAGGAAGCATGCTTACAAAAGCCACATTCTCACTAAAAAAGAGACGAAACAAAAAAGAGCTCTTACCCATATGGGATTAGTGCACAAGACGGATGAAGGTCGTGTAAGAGAAATGCTCAATATTTAGGTTTAATGTTTCACCAGATTTAACGGTTTCAAGTTCCGACTCGGACACCTTAAGTCAAAAAAGTAATTAGAAATGCCAAGATCAGTAAATTCAGTAGCCTCAAGGGCTAGAAGAAAAAAAGTTTTAAAGTTGGCCAAAGGTAATTTTGGTCGAAGGAAGAATGTATGGACGGTAGCTAAAAATACCGTGGAAAAAGGCTTGCAATATGCCTATCGTGACAGGAAAGCTAAAAAACGGGAATTCAGAAAATTATGGATTCAGAGGATAAATGCCGGAGCAAGAGAATTAGGGTTGAGTTACTCTGAATTCATTGATGCATTGAAAAAAGCCGGGATAGATTTGAACAGGAAAGTACTGGCAGACCTTGCCATGAACCAACCTGAAGCCTTCAAAGCTATCGTTGACAAATTGAAATAGTTAATAATTTTACCAATTATATTAGAAGCCCTGCAAAACTGCGGGGCTTTTTTTATGTGCTATCAATGACAATACGATGCGAATAAAATAAAAGAATAGTTTAGGCAATTCAGGGGAAATTTAAGGTTCCCAATAGTTGGTTTCTGAGGAGTGCTTATATCGGGTGCAACATGGGTAAATAAGGAAAAAAATTTAATCATTTTGGTTATGCCACGAATTTAGTGGGAACGGTGAAATTGCAGTTTAGATTTAGACTATAGCAGGCCTTATAAAAATGGCGTTAAGAATTTTAAAGAATGAGGCGTTAAAAAAACCCCACTGTTTGAAGGCCGTCGATAAAATTTGATTTGAAAGCAAATGATAATTGGCGGTCAAGTTTGGGGTTTTTAGCATTATTCTTTAAAATTTAGCCATTTTTATACAGCCTTGAATTTTTTGTCCCGCTTTTTGGCGGGAGCCCGCCCGGCGAGGGCAAAAGTTATTTTAAGGAGCCAATGTAAGTTGTTATTGCATTGCTTTCTAAGTACAAACAATCCCTTTACCACTAAAAATCAGGGTAGTACCATCATTTTAAAGAAAAAGCATGTCCGGGAATCATCATAATAGCCCGGACACACCATAAACGGGTGAGCAGAAGCCGAAGGTTAAAGGAAACAGTCCTGCTTAAATGCTGGTTTGAAGAATTAACTGCCTAAAAAAAATTAGAAAGGAGGTTCATCAAAATTTCCGGAACGACCAAAATCCTCCTTTTTATTTATCTTACTACCTAAGGTAATTGATTTTTGCCCTATCCCCTGTTCCGGTGAAAAAGAGCCTGGACTATTAAAATTATCATTAAAATCAAGATCACAAAATTTGGTGAATTTGCCAATAAACTTCAACTGAACGGAATCCAAAGATCCGTTCCTGTGCTTGGCAATAATCACTTCGCCCATACCCTTGGTAGGTTGCCCCTGTTCATCTTCTGTAATCTGATAATATTCAGGGCGGTACAAAAACATTACCATATCCGCATCTTGTTCTATTGAACCGGATTCCCTTAAGTCTGATAATTGAGGTCTTTTATCTCCACCCCGGGTTTCTACTGCCCTACTCAACTGTGACAAAGCTATTACCGGCACATTTAATTCTTTGGCTATATTTTTTAATGACCTGGAAATAGATGCAATTTCCTGCTCCCGGTTACCACCGCCACCCATTCGTGAAGAATCACCCGACATGAGCTGTAGGTAATCAATAATAATCAACTGAATATCATGTTGTGCTTTTAATCTTCTGGCTTTAGCACGCAATTCAAGTATGGACAATGCTGGTGTATCATCGATAAATATGGGTGACTCCGTCAACTGAGCGGTCTTGTGAACCATTTGTTCCCATTCATAATCAGCAAGGGTGCCTTTTTTGATTTTTTCACTTTCGAGTTCAGATTCTGCCGATATCAGCCTGTTTACCAATTGGATAGCCGACATCTCAAGAGAAAATATGGCCACAGGATATTTAAACTCCACAGCAGCGTTTCTCATTGCACTCACTACAAATGCAGTCTTACCCATACCAGGCCTGGCAGCGATGATGATGAGATCTGATTTTTGCCAACCTGATGTGATCCGGTCAAGGGCTGAAAATCCTGAAGGTACGCCGGTGAGGCCATCCTTGTGTTTTTTCTTTGCCTCCAGTTCTGATACTGCTTCCTTCATAATTGACCGCATGTCGGCATAATTTTTCCTGATGTTTGCTTCTGATATCTCGAACAGCGATTGTTCGGTGCGATCGAGCAAATTGAAAACATCGGTGGTATCTTCATAGGCATCGGTTTGAATTTCCGAGGCCAGACGGATAAGCTTTCTTTTTATCGCCTGCTGAACAATGATACGGGCATGATATTCAATATTGGCAGACGAATTGACCCGTGTTGTCAATTCAGTGATGTAATAAGCCCCTCCAGCAAATTCCAGTTTTCCCCGTTGACGAAGTTGGTTGGTTACCGTTAATAGATCTACTGGTTCTGAATTATTAAATAATTCAACTATTGCTGAATATATTTCAGTATGTGCTTCTTTATAAAAACTATCAGGTTTTAAGATATCAATTACAGTTGTCAATGCATCTTTTTCAAGCATCAGAGCACCTAATACTGCCTCTTCCAGATCAATAGCTTGGGGAGGGAGCTTCCCGAGACTACTTGTCAATTCTCCTGAAATATAGTTTTTCGTTCTGTGTCCTGCTCTTAATGCCGATAGTTTTCCTGACTCCATAACATTGGGTGTAGTATATGCTTTTTAAATTTTTTGAATGGCTTCGGCAAACATAGAAGATAATTAACCAAATGGGAAAAAAAGGATCAAATAGTTATCACCTATTTTTCCACAATTAAAAACCTTTTATACCCACAGTTGTCCACAAATTATAAACAATTGAAATTATAATTTGCCACTGCATTTATTTGTTTTATTTTTGAAAGGTAAATATGCAAATTAATGGAGCAGGAAAATCAACAAAAAGTTCATTTCATAGCTATTGGAGGGGTGATCATGCACAACCTGGCTATTACTTTACAAAAAAAAGGGTATAGGGTCACTGGCTCGGACGATGAAATTTTTGAACCATCATACTCCAGATTAAAAAATGTCGGTCTTCTACCACAGGAAATAGGATGGCATGTCGATCGGATTACACCGGATTTAGATGCTGTAATTTTGGGTATGCATGCGCGGGAAGACAATCCTGAGCTGGCAAAAGCAAGGGAATTGGGTTTAAAAATTTATTCCTATCCGGAATATATTTACGAACAATCTAAAGACAAGCAACGAATTGTTATTGCAGGTAGTCATGGTAAAACCACCATCTCTTCTGTCATCATTCATGTGCTCAAATACTTAAACAGGCAGTTTGATTATCTTGTGGGCGCCTCAGTAGAGGGGTTTGATACCATGGTTAAACTAAGTGATGCACCGGTGATTATTATTGAAGGGGATGAGTACTTTACTTCCCCCCTAGATAAAACCCCTAAATTTTTGAAATACCAACATCATATTGGATTGATCAGTGGCATATCCTGGGACCATATCAATGTTTACCCAACTTATGATGACTATGTAAAACAATTTGATGCATTTGCTGATGCAACTCCCAAAGCAGGGACTTTATTTTATAGTGAGTCTGACCCAATGGCTATTGTTATTTGCAGTAAAGAAAGGAAAGACGTAACCATTGTAGAATATAAAACCCCCAAACATAAAATCCGGAAAGGGATTACAAATCTGATCGATCAAGACGGCAATGAACATCCACTTAAGGTATTCGGTAAACATAATTTAATGAATATCAGTGGTGCATTTCAGGTGTTGAAAAAAATTGGTGTGACCAATGAAGAATTTTTTAAAGCTATTGAACATTTCAGCGGGGCATCAAACCGTTTGCAATTATTAGCCGAGGGGAATGACACATTGGTATATAAAGATTTTGCACATGCACCTTCAAAAGTAGAGGCTACTACCATGGCATTAAAAGAGCAATATCCCGATAGAAATCTGGTAGCGTGTCTGGAATTACATACTTTTAGTAGCTTAAACCGGAATTTTCTAAATCAGTATGCCGACACCATGAATTATGCAGATTTACCCATAGTCTATTTTAATCCCAAGACTATAGCACATAAAAGGTTGGAAAACATCACCGAAAACGATATCATTGAATCATTTTCTACCAAGAATCTGAAAGTGTTTCAAAATATTCGTGAGCTCGAACAGTTCTTATTAAAACAGAATTGGTACAACACCAATTTATTGATGATGAGCTCCGGTAACTTTGACGGCCTTAACCTTAATGAACTTTCAAAAAAAATTGCAAATAAATAAACCAAACCATGTATTTAAAGCTTAAAAATCCATTGGTATTCTTTGATCTGGAGACCACGGGCACCAATGTTTCACATGACAGGATAGTAGAACTGGCTTTCGTGAAAGTAATGCCAAACGGACAGGTTCAAGAAAAACTCACGAGGATTAATCCATTAATGCCTATTCCAGTGGAAACAAGCATGATACATGGTATATATGATGAGGATGTGAAGGATGCCCCTACTTTCAAGTCCATCGCAAAAGAACTTGCCCGGTTTATAGAAGGTTGCGATTTTGCCGGATATAATATTATTCGATTCGATGTACCCATGCTGGTAGAGGAATTTTTAAGGTCTGATGTGGATTTTGACGTGTCAAATCGTAAATTGGTCGATGCACAGAAAATATTCCATTTAATGGAGAAAAGAACCTTGACAGCGGCACTTAAATTTTACTGCAATAAAAATTTAGATGGTGCTCATAATGCTATGGCCGATACAAAAGCTACACTGGAAATACTGAATGAGCAAATCCGAAAGTATGAGAATATGGTGGTAACTGATGCAATTGGCAATGAGCTTGGAAAAATAGTCAACGATATGGAAGCACTACACAAGCTTACCTGCTCAAAAATTGTTGATCTTGCAGGAAGAATAATCTTCAATAAAGATGGAGTGGAAGTGTTTAATTTCGGGAAGCATAAAGATAAACCTGTAACTGAGGTCATGAAGATCGAACCTGCCTATTATGACTGGATGATGAAAGGTGATTTTCCTTTGGAAACCAAGAAAAAACTGACCCAGATCAAATTACGAAATTTTAATAACCGGTAATTATGCTGCTGTACTGGCAATACATCTTTTTGAGGTTTTGCCATTATGGATATCATAAACAAAAGAATTCGACTTCACAAATCGATCAGTCCGGGCTGTTTGCACTACGGTAATGCCATGTTGAAGATTCAAGTCTGTAAGCAGGTTTAATAATTCCTCAGCCCCGGTAGTTGGAATTTGATGATATATATTATCAGCTAATAAGATTTTAGGATTTTTTATCATTGCTTTGGCAATACCAAGCTTTTTAGTTGCAGTAAAATCCAGTTCCAATGGAGATAAATGTGCAATATGGTCAAGTCTTACCTGTTGAAGCCAATACATCGCTTTTTCCTTTGCCAGTTTATTGTCTTCTCCCATAATTTTGGATATCATGGAAATATTATCCAAAACACTTGATGTAAAATTGATATTGATTACCTGAGGAATTACTCCGATTTGTGTAGACCTGATCCAACTGACGTCACGATAGCTTAATTGGGTAATATTTTCACCATTGAAATAAAACTCACCTGAAGAAGGCACATCAATTAAACTTAAGATAGAGATGATTTTGGATTTCCCTGATCCTTCCGGACCGCAAATAGAATGAAAACTTCCTTCTTCGACTTCAAGATTTACATCTTGCAAGGAACGGATAACCACACTTCCGAGTTGTTCTTCCTTTCGTACTTGTTTGAGTAGGTATTGATATTTCATAATGAAAGCCGGGTATGTATAAAATTGTATTAAGGACTATTATAAAATTACAAGTTGTGGATGACAATAAAAAATAGAGAAGGCATTTGGCATTAGTATAATACAATGCTTATGGTAATTTTTCATAGTAGGTCAGGTTATCGACCAGGATATATGCACATTTGGGCCGATTTAACACCTGGTAAGATTTGAAACTGCCCAAGTCAACTTTTTGCAAAAAGAACAATAGCTGATTAATCTTTTGTCTATTCCAAAGGTCTATCCCTGAGACTATTATGTTTCTGCCAGTCAAAAATTTCGCTATATTTGCATTAAATTAATACAATAGGAATAATTGTCAAAATTCCTAGATTTGTTTATATCAGACCTATATTTTTTAAGTTTTCTCAGACAAAGGCGATTTAAACAAGTTTAAATCTTACACAAGCAAACTTTTTGCTAAAAAGTTTTTTATTTATGGCTAAAACTATTATAATATCAAATCGCCTTCCAGTAAAAATCAGTGGGGATGAAGATAATTTATCCTATCAACCCAGCGAAGGAGGTTTAGCAACTGGATTAGGATCGATATATAAAGATGGTGACAACCTTTGGTTAGGTTGGCCGGGTATGGTTGTAGAAAACAAAGATATACAAAATACCATCAGGAAAAATCTAAGAAATGAAAATATGCAACCTGTTTTCCTTACTCATGAGGAGATCAGGGATTATTACGAAGGTTTTAGTAATGAAACATTATGGCCTACATTTCATTATTTCCTCCAGTTTGCTGAATATGAACAAAATTTATGGGAATCATATGTAAAAGTGAATCAGAAATTTTGTGATGAAATTATCCAACTGGCAGAACCAGGTGATACGGTTTGGATTCACGACTATCAATTGCTGTTGTTACCACAAATGATCAGAAATCACATCTCAGCGGCCAGTATTGGTTTTTTTCTTCACATACCCTTTCCTTCGTTTGAAGTTTTTCGGCTTTTGCCATGGAGAAAGGAAATCCTGAATGGCATGCTTGGTTCAGACCTGATCGGATTCCATACCTACGATGATATGCGGCACTTTTTAAGCTCTGCTAGTAGACTGGTGTCACTGCCAAGTTTTCAAGGTCATATCGAAACAGGGAACAGGACGCTCGTGGTGGATTCTTTTCCTATGGGCATTGATTATGATAAATATGCCTCAACTGCCAATTCACCAGAAACTAAAGAAAGGATAACTCATTTTAGCCAATCTGTAAGAAATCAAAAAATCATAATTTCAGTAGACCGGCTGGATTATTCAAAAGGCATACCTCAGCGATTAAGGGCTTTTGAACTTTTTCTTGATCAGCACCCCGAATTCATAGAAAAAACCACACTCTTTATGATTGTGGTTCCTTCTCGTGATCAGGTAGAAAAATATAAAAGCCTAAAGGTAGAAGTTGATGAACTTGTAGGCAGGATCAATGGGAAATTTGGAAGGGTAACATGGACACCGATTCATTATTTTTATAGGTCATTTCCGTTAAATGATATTTCTGCATTTTATAGAATGGCCGATGTTGCCCTGGTTACCCCCATGCGTGATGGGATGAATCTGGTATGCAAGGAATATATCGCCAGTAAACCAGATAGAAATGGTGTACTGATTTTAAGTGAAATGGCCGGAGCATCCAACGAATTATCAGATGCTATATTGATCAATCCTAATGATATCGACCAGATTGCCAATGCTATTCATGAAGCACTGACTATGCCAACTGAAGAGCAACAACGAAGGGTGGAAACCATGCAAAAAACACTCATGAAATTTAATATTCATCATTGGGTCAACTTATTTATGGACCGGTTGAAATATATTAAAGAGAAACAGAAAAATCTGGCCACCCGCCAAATTGACAATGACCTGAGTCAGAAAATAAAAACCCGCTATGATCAGGCAAGTCGCCGCTTAATTCTGCTTGATTATGGTGGTACACTGGTGAGTAGTTATGAGAAAAATTATCGTTCAGGCCCCGATAAAGATCTTATTCGGATAATTAAAAAACTTAGGGAGGACAATAAAAATAAAATTGCCATCATCAGTGGTCGGGACAAAGGCATATTAAGCCAGTGGTTTAAAGATCTGGATGTTGACTTAATTGGGGAACATGGTGCCTGGCTGAAAGAAGGGAATGGTCAGTGGAGCACAATTGAAAATTTAAATAGTGATTGGAAAAATGAAATATTCCCCATTTTAGAGCAATACCTAAACCGTACACCTGGATCATATATTGAAGAAAAGGACTTTTCACTGGTTTGGAGGTATCGAAAAGCTGAGTTAGGCTTAGGGGAATTAAGATCAGGTGAACTTGCCAGTCATCTTCAGTTTTTGGTTGCCAACAGTAATCTACAGGTATTGGAAGGTGATTACGTTGTGGAAGTAAAAAATATGGAAATTACCAAAGGAAAGGCAGCATTGAAAATGTATGATCATTTGGAGCCTGATTTTGTTTTGGCTATAGGTGATGACTGGACAGATGAAGATATGTTTAAGGTTTTACCTGAAAATGCGATTACCATTAGGGTTGGATCTACTTCATCATCGGCAAGGTTCAGCATAGGCAATTCAGATGATGTTAGGCAATTATTGAGTTTATTGGTGAAATAGTTAAATAATCATCTCATTATGGTGTGATAAAAATATCTTATTAACACATAAGTTTTCAGATCCTACTGACATAAGGTTGTCACAACCAAAGGTTTACTTTGTAACATCATTATTTTTTTTACTTAAAAAATTTTTATGTTATGAATACAAATGTAAATTCCCCGACTGAATCCATCAATGCTGTGACTTTTGTTACAACTGAAGAATTTTTAGAACATTGGCAGGGACATCGCCGGCTTACCAGGAAAATGATTGAAATGTACCCAGACGATAAGTTGTTCACTTATTCTATAGGAGGTATGAGGCCATTTGCAGAACTTGTAATGGAAATGGTAGACATGGCTGAACATGGAATTGTAGGAATTGTATCTGATGAATGGCCTACTATGCAAAGATCAGTTTATCCAACTTCAAAAGAAGGAATTCTTGAACTTTGGGATAAAGTTACCAGCGATCTTGACGCACAATGGCCAAATATTCCACCTCAAAGGTTTCACGAAGTCACCCTGGCATTTGGTCAATACGAGGGTACTGTATTTTCAACCATTTTTTATTTTATTGATAACGAAATCCACCATCGTGGACAAGGATATGTGTATCTGCGTTCCCTGGGCATCGAACCACCTTACTTTTGGGAGCGTTGAACATTGAAATTATAGTTAGCAAAACAGAGTGGGAGATTTCTACTTTCTCCCTCTGTTTTGATCATAATATTCCATTGCATCGGCCATCCACTCATTGAGTTTGGAAATTCGTTCTTCATGAGGAGGGTGAGTCGAAAGGAATTTTGGTGGTTGACCACCTTCACTGGCTTCAGACATCCGAGTCCAGAATGCAGGGGCTTCCTGTGGATCATATCCGGCCATTGCCATAAAAATCAAACCCAATTGATCAGCTTCAGATTCATGCAACCTACTAAATGGCAGTACACCAAAAACAGTAGATCCTACGCCATAAGCAGCCATTGCCAATTGTTGGGTTTGCTGAGGCTCATTGCGCAAAGCCACATTTAGAGCAGTGCCTAATCCTTGTTGGATCAGTCCATGCGTTAATCTTTCGTTGCCATGTTCTGCAATGGCATGCGCTATTTCATGGCCCATTACGACAGCCACTCCATTTTCATCCCGACAAATTGGCATTATCCCTTCATAAAATGCTACCTTACCTCCCGGCATAGCCCAGGCGTTGATTACATCATCTGCTAAAAGATTGAATTCCCACTCATAATTATTGAGTGCGTTGCCCATGTTAATCGACTTCATATATTCTTCCACAGCAACTTTTATATTTTCACCAACCGACTTCACCATACGGGTTTGTTCACGGTTGTCTGACAACCGGGATTCACCCATCACCTGGCTATAACTTTGAAAACTTAATTGAAGGAGTTCCGAGCTTGGAATCCAGGTAATTTGTTGTCTACCCGTCAATGGAACCTTTGAACAACTAAAAACAAACAGGATGAATAAGATAAAAGTGAATGTTCGTCTCATTTCAATAAAGATCAAAAAATGATTATACTAATTTAACTATATTAATAAGTATAAATGGTGGGTTTTGGTTTAAGATGTGGACTTGATTTTTATTTTTATATATGAAAAGCTAAAACCTGTGGGATGATTTTCAGCTAACTTCTATCAATGTTGAAAAAAGTAACCGGCGGAAAATTTTCTCGCCGGTTGACAGGTTTATTTTTTATAATATTGTAATGCTTCGGGCATCCATTTATTTAAATTGGCTATCCTGGTTTCATCAGACGGGTGGGTGGAAATAAACTCTGGTGGTTTGTTCCCTCCACTTTGAGCTGACATCCTTTTCCAGAAATCAGGTGCTGCTTGAGGGTTATAACCAGCCATTGCCATAAAAATAAGTCCTAAATGATCCGCTTCTGATTCATGTAAACGGCTGTAAGGCAATATGCCAAAGACTGTAGATCCAGCTCCAAAGGCTGTCATTGCCAACTGTTGGGTAGTTTCCGGTTTATCCTGCATAGCTACCATCAAAGCCGTGCCTAAACCTTGCTGTACCAAACCATGGGTCATTCTTTCATTGCCGTGTTCTGCTATTGCATGAGCCACTTCATGACCCATTACGACAGCTATGCCCGTTTCATCCCTGCATATTGGGATAATACCTTCATAAAAAGCAACCTTGCCCCCTGGCATTGCCCAGGCATTCACCACATCCGAAGCCAGGAGATTGAATTCCCAGTTGTAACCTTCCAAAGCACTTGACTTGCCAATAGAAGCCATATATTCTTCCACAGCTTTTTGGATTTTAACACCCACATTTTTAACCATTTGGGTTTGTTGTGCATTTTTTGATAATGGCGTTTCTTTCAATGCTTCTCCATAGCTCTGGAAACTCAATTGATGTAATTGACTGCTGGGTATCCAGGCAATTTGTTTACGACCGGTTACCGGTACTTGTGTACAACCATAAATGGTCAGTATGATAATCAGGATTGTAATTATTTTTTTCATTTCCTCGGTATTTATATTTGTTTACTTTTATTACAAAAAGTATGCTAATTAAAAGTAATTGAATTTGGTATAAAATTAAATGAAAAGTAATTTATAAGAAGCGCATTATATTTTTATTTTTGAACAGGTTTTTAACTTTTCCAGTTTATCTATGAAAATTATTGGTATCGGACGTAATTATGTTGATCATATCAAAGAATTAAATAATGAAATGCCGGATGACCCGTTAATATTCTTGAAACCGGATACGGCCATTTCGAAAATGAGGGATTTTTACATACCCGACTTTACCCAGAATGTTCATTATGAGGTTGAGTTGGTATTAAAGATCAAAGCCATAGGAAAAAGTATCCCAGTACAGTTTGCCCATAAATATTATGACGAAATTGCAGTAGGAATAGACTTTACAGCCAGGGATTTACAGGATAAAGCTAAATCAAAAGGGCATCCGTGGGCCCTTGCTAAAGGCTTTGATCACTCGGCACCATTATCCCGGTTTTTGCCCAAAAGTAAATTCCAAGACGTTAATAATATCAATTTTGGGTTGGATATTAATGGGGAAAGACGGCAAACCGGTAACTCAGGACTGATGATCAATAGTTTTGATTATCTGATACATTATATTTCGAATTTTATGACGTTAAAAATCGGAGACTTGATATTCACAGGTACTCCAGCGGGTGTTGGACCTGTAAAAACTGGTGATCATTTAAAGGCTTTTATAGAAGATGAAGTATTGTTGGAAATTAAGATCAAATAGCAATTATTATAAATTACCGGCAACATTCCTGTTTGTGGTTTTTTCCCTGACAGCTATTGCCCAAACCCCAAAAAAAGGGGATTACTATTTTCCAATAAGGCCAGGTGAAATTAATTACCTTTCTGGTTCAATGGGTGAATTAAGAGCCAATCATTTTCATGCTGGAATTGACATTAAAACAGGTGGAGTAGAAGGGCTTCCTATATATGCAGCCGCCGATGGTTATGTAAGTAGAATCAAGATTTCGACAGGTGGATATGGCAATGCCATTTATATACAACATCCAAATTCTACTACTACCGTATATGCTCATCTTCTTAGCTATAATGATGAGATCGCTACCTATATCAGAAAACACCAATATGAAAACCAATCCTTTGAAATTGAGCTGTTTCCTGAAATTGATGAGATAAAAATCAAAAGAGCCCAGCAGATAGGTCTATCTGGAAATTCAGGCTCATCAGGTGGCCCTCACCTTCATTTTGAGATCCGAGATAAAAATCAGGATGTACTCAATCCGTTACATTTTGGTTTTTCTGAAATAAAGGACAAAATCCCCCCCACGGTAGATAAAATAGCATTTGTGCCTTTTAAAGATGACAGCCGGATCAATCATCAATTTTCACGTCAGGAATATGCCCTATTCCGCAGCAATAATACCTATACCTTAAATAAAAGTATTCAAGCACATGGAACCATTGGCATTCAAATCCTGGCATATGACCGCCTGGATGGGGCAGCTAATAAAAATGGCATATCTTGCATTGACATGGAAGTAAATGGTGAAGAAGTATTTTACTACAACATTTCGAAATTTTCATTCAATGATACGCGGAATATTCTCGCTCATATTGATTATAAAAATAATAAACAAACAGGACAGCGATTTCAAAAATTATATGTGGACCATGGCAATAAACTACCTGCATACAGATTCGGGAAAAATGGAGGGAAACTTGATATAGAAGCAGGAAAGGAATATCAGGTTACCATCAATATGTGGGATTCTTATAACAATCATTCCAAAATAAACCTTAAAATCATAGGTGTGGAACCACTTTCACTTATTAAAACTGAAAAAACCACAGTGGACAAAATGTCAAAATTTGAAGCAGTAGGTAAATTGTTAAAGATTTCTGCTACTATGGATCCTGCAAAACCTTCTATCGAAGTATATGCCAATCAAATGATTTATGATGTTGCCCCCATTTATGCTATTAATAATGAAGGTGTTTATCTGTGGAATACAGTTGCTGGCCTACCTGATTCTGTTAAAACTTATACTGGTGCGATATATCCGGATTACAAAGCATTTATACCCTCAAATAAACCATATAAATTTGAAAACGATCTAATGGATATTGATTTTGCAAATGATGCTTTATTTGATACCCTTTTATTATCAGTTGGATATACCAAACAAAAAAACCAGGAATATTATACGATCGGCGAACCATTTGTTCCTTTAAGAAAGTTCGTTTATGTTACTCTAAAGCCACAGATCAAGTATGATTTAAAAAGTAAATCAGGTGTTTATAGTATTAACGACAAAGGCGATGTAAGTTATATTGGAGGTGAATGGCGTGGAGATAATATCCGGTTTGGCACCCGTGATTTTGGTAGGTTTACTATTTTGGCTGATACGGTACCACCTAAAATAGTGCCTGCCAAAGTAACACCAGAATCAATGAGTTTTTATATCAGTGATGACCTGTCCGGAATCAAGGATTTTGAAGTGAAAGTAAATGGAGAGTGGGTATTGATGAATTATGATTACAAAAAGAAGCTGATATGGTCAGAAAAGCTTGATCCTACTAAACCTTTCAAAGGAGATGTTGTTTTAACGGTGACCGATCAATCGGGCAACGAAAATAAGTATATATTAACCCTGTAAATGAAACTCCATGAACTTAAAAGTTGGTGAACTTGCGCCTGATTTTGAAGGCCGTGATCAGGATGGCAACGTAGTAAAGCTTTCTGACCTGAAAGGCAATAAAGTAGTCTTGTATTTTTATCCTAAAGATGATACGCCTGGGTGTACAGCCCAAGCATGCAATCTCAGAGATAATTACGATGCATTATTAAGTGCCGGATATAAAGTATTTGGAATAAGTTCTGATGATGAAAAATCCCATCAAAAATTCCGTGAAAAATATGATCTACCATTTCCATTGCTTGCTGATACCGATCGTTCCATTCATGAAAGTTATGGTGTCTGGGTCGAAAAGTCGATGTATGGCAAAAAATATATGGGTACGGCCAGAACTACCTTTGTAATAGATGAGCATGGTAAGATTTCTGAAATCATTGAGAAAGTAAAAACCAGTGACCATACCGGCCAGATACTTAAGTAACCGGAGCAAAACCTGATTTTCTGACTGGCAATTAAAACACCTCTTTTATTTCTTGAAGTAAGTTTAGCATGGATTTTAATGAGGCCAATTATCTCTTTATTCGTTATTTTACGTTATTTATATAGCTTGCCGCATTAATTTAGAGCAACGAATGAAGAACATGAAGGCCTACAAATTCCGTTTATTGGTTTTTTTTATGTTTGCAGGAGCAACGGTTTGTTGCCAAATTGCCTCTGCACAGGTGAACCAACAGAAAATCCCTGATAAAACACGTATTCTCTTTTTATTGGATGCTTCAGGAAGTATGCTGGCCAAATGGGAAAATACTACCCGAATCGTCGTAGCCAAAAAATTGCTTAGTGACATGGTTGATTCTTTAAAGTCCATACCAAATGTGGATGTTGCCCTGAGGGTGTATGGTCATCAATCGCCCGCAAGAGTAAAAAATTGTCAGGATTCAAAACTTGAGGTGCCTTTTAGTACAGGTAATCATGAAGCCATCAAAAAGCGACTGGCGTCAATCACTCCCCAGGGAAATACCCCAATAGCTTATTCTATTGAAAAAGCCGCTGATGATTTTCCCAAAGATGGGCAGGCAAGAAACGTGATTATCATTATTACTGACGGACTTGAATCATGTGATGGCGACCCTTGTGCCGTTTCGATGGCTTTGCAACGCAATGGCATCTTTTTAAAGCCTTTTATTTTGGGAATTGGGATGGATCAGAAATTTGAAGATCAGTTTCAATGTGTGGGTGACTTTTTTGATGCTTCCAATATCCGTGACTTTAAAGCTTCTCTTTACCAGATAGTAAATAAAAGTTTGCTCAGGGCCACAGTAAGTGTGGAATTGTTGGATATCAATGATCAACCCAAAGAAACGGATGTTAATATCACATTTATCAATAATTTTACAAGACAAGCCACTTATGAATTTGTACATTACAGGGATGCTCGTGGCAGACCTGACACAGTAGAAGTTGACCCAGTCCTTACTTATGATATTGTAGTTAATACAATTCCTCCGGTGTATCGGAATAATGTTGAAATAGAAGGGGGAAAACATAATGTGATAAAAATAAAATCCCCGCAAGGTTTTTTAAGGCTCACACAAAAAGGACTTTCGGAATATCCAAAAGGCGTGAAAGTATTGATCAGAAGATCCGGATCTTCTGAAATTATTCATGTGATAGACGTACAGGAACTTGCAAAATTGTTGGTGGGTAATTACGATATTGAGGCACTTACGCTTCCCCGTGTGATCCATAAAGGTGTCCCAATCAAACAAAGCGAAACAACAGCAATTCCGCTTTCTGCTCCGGGAATTGTAAATATAGTGGCTAGCAGCCCTGGCATTGGAAGTATCTATGCCATAAAGAAAGATGGAAGTCAGGAATGGGTATATAATATGGATCCGAATATTACCAGAGCTACAATCACAATGCAGCCGGGAAATTATAAAATCGTATTCAGATCAGGAAACTCACTGGCAAGCAAGTTTACTCAAATTAAAAATTTTACGGTGGAATCCGGATCTACTGCAAATATCAGATTCTCTTTCTGAAATGCATAAATCACTGATGTAGGATTTCTAATATCATAGACAAATTCGGCAATGCAGATTTGCTTAATTTTAGAGTACTTAATCATTGCGATAGGCCAGCTGAGGCAAAAGGATATTCCTAATGTCGGTTTTCAACATACTTGATACGGTGCTTTTATGACCTGGTGTTTCAGCCGGGTCTTTTTTTGACTTAAGGATTATTCAATTTAGCTACTCACCTCATTTTTAATAGATTATGGGTAAACGTGTCCGAATGTCTATGAAAAAATTAGTATTTTAGTTGACAACTATTTATCCTTATTAAATGAGAATTATTCCCATCATATTTTTGATTTTATTTGTGGTAATCGAAGGATTCTCGCAATCTAAATATGAATTCTCTTATTTGGATATCAACAAAGGACTGTCCAACAATCATATTACAGCTTTATATCAAGACAAGAAAGGTTTTATGTGGATAGGTACTATGTCGGGATTAAACAGGTATGATGGTTACAACTATAGAATATTCAAACACAATTATCAAGACTCTACCTCCATCAGCGACAATTATATTACCAGAATTTTCGAAGATCATTTAAGTTCAATTTGGGTGGAAACCAGAAGTGGATACAACATTTATAATCCGGCAATTGAAGGGTTTACTTCTGATCACCAATCTCAATTGGAGCAATTAGGGTTGCCATCCGGATCCCTCATTAAGACTTTTCATAATAAAAACGGTGACGTATATTATCTGACAACGGCCAGTACGGTTTTTAAATACAAAAAGTCAGAGGCTTCGGTTCATGAAGTAGAGATCAAATGCAAGTCTGCACTTTCCAATGGCATTATAAATGATCTTTCAGTAGATCATCAGGGTAATTTATGGTTGATTTATAATAACGGATTACTGATAAAACTTAATGTCGATCATGATGTGGTGCTTGAAAATGACTATTTAAATACCATTGCAAACCAGGAAAGGCATAATTACAATTTCTACATTGACACTGATAATGACCTATGGATTTATTATACCGGAATTCCCAAAGGGGTTTTTTATTTTAATTCTTCAGATAAAACTTTTCAGCATCTTACAAAAGATCACCATACAACTCCATTAAGCTCCGATCTGGTATCAGGAGTGACAGAAGACAACGAGAAAAATATCTGGATCGGTACTGATCATGGCGGGATCACCATTCTTAATAAGAATCAACTTACGTTAGTGGTTCTACAAAATGAGTCCGATAACTTAAAAAGCCTGAGCCAGAATAGCATAACCGCGATGTATAAAGATAAAAAAGGCATCATCTGGATAGGTACGTATAAAAAGGGGGTAAATTATTATCATGAAAATTTCATAAAATTTCCTTGGTACAAACACCAGCCCGGCAACCCAAACAGTCTTAGTTATGACGATGTGAATTGTTTTGAAGAAGATGAAAAAGGCAATATCTGGATCGGAACAAATGGTGGCGGCTTGATATATTTCGACCGGAAAAAAGATCAGTTCACTCAATTTAAACACCATCCTGATGACCCAAATAGTATCAGTAATGACATTATTGTGAGTTTGTGTATGGATCACCATCAGAAATTATGGATAGGAACATATTTTGGTGGATTGAATGTTTATGATGGTAAGAAATTCAGCCATTATAAAAACGATCCTACTGATTCGCTTAGCTTGCCCGATGACAGGGTGTGGGAAGTTTATGAAGATAAAGATAAAACATTGTGGATCGGTACTTTGGGTGGTGGGTTGAGCAGGTACGATAGGGTTAATGACAATTTTCAAACCTATAGCGATGCTCAACCGAATTCACTCAAATCAAATTTTATATTTTCCATTTTAGAAGATACTCAAAAAAATTTATGGATTGGTACTACCTATGGCGTTAGTATTTTACATAAACCAACAGGAAAACTCACTCATTTTTCCCAAGATTCCCCAGAAGGATCTCTGAGCAACAACTATGTGATTGACATATTTCAGGATTCAAACGGTCATATCTGGATAGGGACCAGGGAAGGACTCAACAAATATGATCCAGAGGCCAATTCATTTCAGATATTCAGAAGTGAAGATGGTTTGCCCGATAACACCATTCTTACAATTCAGGAAGACCATTTAAAGCAACTTTGGATGGGCACTCCGGGAGGATTGGCTAATATGATCAATTTGGAGGATGCTGCCGACAATAGTATACCATATAAATTTATAAATTATGATGCGGCAGACGGTTTGCAGGGAAGAGAATTTAATGAAAATGCATCTTTTAAAACCTCAAAAGGGGAGCTCATTTTTGGTGGGGCAAATGGTTTTAATCTCTTCCATCCGAAAGATATTGCAAATAAAAAAGATGTGCCGGAACTGGTATTTACAGACTTCCTGATTTTTAACAGCAGTGTGAAAGTGGGACAAAAGATCAATGGACGGGTAGTGCTAAACAAATCTATCAGTGAAATAGAAAAAATTCAGCTCAAACACAAAGAAAACATTTTTGCCATTGAATTTGCAGCTTTAAGTTATTTTCATCCAGAGAAAAATACATTCCTCTACCGGTTGGATGGCTTTAATGAAGATTGGTTGTTAGCAGACGAACATACTCGCAAGGCCATCTACACCAACCTTGATCCTGGAGAATATACTTTCAGGGTAAAGCTTACTGATAGCGACAGCATATCCTTGCAAATCGAAGTTCTCCCTCCTTTCTGGCTATCAAGTCCTGCGATCATCATTTATTTTTTATCAGTTGTTTTTGTATTGCTTTTAGCCCGCAGAATGATAATCATGAAGGCGACTATGAAATTCAGGCTTGAGCAGGAAAGGAAGGAAGCTCAGCGGCAACATTTTATGGATTTAATGAAAATCAAATTTCTTACCAACATCAGCCATGAATTCAGAACACCGCTTTCTCTGATCATATCACCAATCGATCAAATGATCAGAAAAACCAATGATCAAAAAGAAAATCAACAGCTTCAGATGATAGGCAGAAATGCAAGAAGATTGTTAAACCTTGTGAATCAGTTGCTCGATTTCAGGAAGATGGAAATGAGCGAATTGAAATTAAATCTGGTGGAAAAAGATATTGTCGCATTTATAAAAGATGTAGCATATTCCTTTTCTGATGTTTCAGAGAATAAAAAGATCCATTTCGTATTTAGTTCAGAAGTACAGGCTTTGCTGATGCCATTTGATTTGGACAAAGTGGAGAGGATGTTATTTAATTTATTGTCAAATGCATTTAAATTCACCCCGGAAAATGGCCATATTTTTGTAGAATTAAAAACCATTGAAGATGAATCATATCATCCGCATTTGGAAATCAGGGTTCGGGATACAGGAATTGGAATACCTAAAGTTCAGCTGGATAAGATTTTTCAGAGATTTTTTCAGGCAGAGGAAACTGGACAGTTGGTGAATCAGGGAAGCGGTATCGGACTATCCATTACTCAAGAGTTTGCAAAATTGCACGGTGGAAACATCAGCGTAGAAAGTGAACCGGGCAAAGGCAGCTGTTTTGTGATTTTATTGCCATTGAAGAAAAGATATTTGGATCAGGAAGCAGTTAGCGAGCAGATATTACCATCGAAATCAATGGATACACAAATACATTCAATAAAACCGGATGGCAAACCGATGATTTTGCTGATAGAAGATAATGAAGATTTTCGGTTTTATATAAAGGATAACCTTCAATCAACCTATCATGTAGTGGAAGCTGGCAATGGTAAAACGGGTTTGAAAATGGCGATGGAAATGTTGCCGGAGCTGATCATCAGCGATATCATTATGCCTGAAATGGATGGCATTGAGCTTTGTAAAAAAATAAAACAACATAACAAGACCAATAATATTCCAGTGATTTTACTGTCCGCCAAAAATACAGAAGAACAAAAGTTGGAAGGTTTTGAAGCAGGTGCTGATGATTATATTACAAAACCGTTTAGTGTAGAAATCCTGCTTTATAAAATTAAAAATATTATTAATCTAAAAAATGCTGAAGGTCAGCGGAATTACATCGAAATAAAATCCTCAAAGGTTGAAATTACTTCATTGGATGAAAAATTGGTACAAAGATGTACACAAGTGGTGGAGGAACATTTGCATGACTCGGATTTTTCTGTGGAAGATCTAAGTAGGGAGCTGGGCATGAGCCGGGTGAACCTCTACAAAAAATTACTTTCCCTCACAGGGAAAAGCCCGATCGAATTTATCAGAGTATTAAGGCTGAAACGGGCAGCACAATTATTAGGTAAAAGCCAGTTGACAGTGGCTGAAGTCGCTTACCAGGTGGGATTTAACAACCCCAAGTATTTTACCAAATACTTTAAGGCTGAGTTTAATATACTTCCTTCGCAATATGCAAGTCAAAACAAGGTGGAAAAGGAGAAAGTTAAACAGGAAGACATTGAAAATCGATCAGACCATGATATTCATTGATCAGTCAGGCATTAAAATTGGTCAATTCAAATCATTTGATCAATTGAATCGTATCAAGCATTTTATTTCAACCAGAGCGGGCGGTGTCAGCAAAGGAAATTATGAAAGTTTGAACCTAAGCATAAAAGTTAACGATGGTGACAATGCCAATACGAACAGGGAAATTCTTCGAAAGGCTTTGGGTCTACCCTCATTGATCTTTCCCGCACAATGTCATTCCAATAAAGTAAGTCTGGTCGATGCCGAAGGCAAACTTGATTTGGAGATAGCAGATGCCTTGATTACTGCCACACCTGATATTTGCATTGGGGTTTTGGTTGCGGATTGTGTACCTATAATATTTTATGACAAAAAATTTCATGTAGCCGGGGTAGCTCATGCGGGTTGGCGTGGAACCGTGGGTTTGATTGCTGTAAATACCATCAGAAAGATGACGCTAGAATTTAATTCTAACCCTAACCACATTATTGCAGGGATAGGCCCTTCCATTAGTGCTGACCATTATGAAGTTGGGGAGGAAGTAATTGAACAAGTAAATCAGGTATTTGGCAATAATCATCAGTTAATTAAACCATCATCCGCTCCAGGAAAAGGCTATTTTGATCTTTGGCAGGCTAATAAAATCCAGATAATGGGAACAGGTGTCCCGGAAAAAAACATTGAAATTTGCGGAAGTTGCACTTATTCTAATCCGGATGTATTTTTCTCTGCACGCAGGCTGGGTTTTGATTCGGGAAGATTCGGTGCTGGTATAATGTTAAAATAGCATTAATCGAAATTGATCAGCAGAACCAGTTTGTCGTATATATTGCAATCAATCATTAATAACTAGCTGACCTTCAAACTAAAAATATTTGAGAATGGCACAAAACAAAGACGATCAAAAATCGACTGGACAGGGTGCAACACCTTTTGTCCAAACTTATTTTCACGGGACAAGGGCTGAACTAAAAGTGGGTGACCTTATCGCAGTGGGTTTCAACTCGAACTATGGACAAAGAAAAAATGCAAAATACATTTTTCTCACAGCGACTTTAGATGCTGCCATTTGGGGAGCTGAACTTGCATTTGGAGAAGGAAGTGAAAAGATTTATTTAGTAGAACCCACCGGGCCCATCGAGGATGACCCAGACCTGACTGATAAAAAGTTTCCAGGCAACCCCACAAAATCTTATCGTTCTTCACATCCATTCAGAGTAGTGGGCGAAGTCACCAATTGGCAAGGCCACGCACCAGAACAGGTGAAAACAATGAAAGCCCACCTTGAACGACTCAAAGAACAGGGGATAGATTCGTTGAATGATTGAAGAATACCGAAAAAAAGGTGACTGATTATGTAATTTAAGGCCGTAATAATTATTTATTGGCGTTTGTTCTTAAATTTCCGGATTGGCTGCGTTGCACCACTCAGGCTAACCTGGGGGTTCAATCTTGATAATTCTCATTTTTTTTGAAGTCGGTTCGTACTTGTTTGCATTCAAATGAAGATAATTTAGGATAAAAGTGGAAGCAGGAAAAGGAATTATTACAAATTTTTAATATTTTTATCTAAATAAATCACTTGATTATGAATGAAGAAAATAATTTGCCTGATGATTTCCACAACAATGATCCTGAAGAAGGATTACATATGGAGAACGAGCTCCTCCAACTAAAACTTCAGGCACAATTTGGTGCCACAACAAGCGGAGATTCTGACACACCACCAGAAATTATGAATGAATTTCTGAAAAATGTAATGGCTTTCGAAACGAGTTTATCGGAAAATAAAACAATAAAGGTTTATGAAAAAATAGGTAAGCCGGAATTTAAAAAATCAAGCGAGCTAAATGATGAAGTTACAACGAAAGCTTTGGTGCAAATTATTGAAATTCTAAACCAAAACAATATCAATGTAGATTTTATTGGTGAATACAGTGACAGGTTGAAATATGAATTTATCACTGAAGAACTTTTTGAACAAGAAACAGATGATATTGACGTAGCAGGGTTTACCACAAATTTCATCTATGAAGAATTCCATCCTAACCACGAACTGGATATCAAAAACAGAACCATGGATTTCCTGAATGATTGGTTTGGACAAAGATTTAATGAGTACAGCTCTGAATTGGCCTATACTTTTATTTTGCCAGATAGGCAGATATTAAAAAATGAAGAGGTGTTGGAAAAAATGGCATCTGTTTTTAATTCTTACAAGAAGTTTTTTGATTGCCAGTATTTTATAAGAGATATAAAGTTTGAATTAAATGAGCATGGTGGAATGGGTTATGCAGAAGGAGGCGTAAAATACAAAGCTGTTCTTGAAAACGATGAAGAAATTTCACTTGAAGGTCCATTTAAATTCTATTTTTCAAGAGAATACGATTATTGGAGTATCTTTTATTTTGTTTTTCCGGGGTTTGAGTGGTAAGAGGAGTTGGATTCAGAACAGTTAAACCAATTGCACCTATCGTTTAAGTTGTAACCTATCGATCATAACATATAGTTTATAATCTAATGATTAATGATTTTAATAATTATTGAGATCATGAATTCAACCAATATAGTATTTACGAAAGACGTGAAATATTATAATTAAACTGGTTAAAAAAATAAAGGACTTTTTTAGCACTTGGGTAAAACAGGCACAAAAGAACCAGATTATAGTTTGGTTTTGTAGTTGATAATGCCGGTTTTATCTTTCACTCCATACCACACTCAGGACAAAGGAAACCATGGCCAGTAAAAAAGAGAGCAAAACGGGAAGGACTTTTAATTCAGGTGCTGCAGTAATGGTGAAATATCTATTTGAAAAACCTCCAATTGCGAAATATGTAGAGGCCATCTCCATTAGTCTCCATAGTGGATAGGCCATCATAATAACAAAGAAGATCAGAAAAACCCGGTGAGGCCGTTTCGATTTTGATAAAAGATAGGTATAAATTAAACCCATCGTTAATAGGATTAGGGCAAATACAAAGAAAATGCTATTCAATCCCAATACATAATAAATATCGGACAATTTAAAATCAACAGTTGGCAGTCGTGTAAACATGGAAACAGCAAAAAAGATCACCCCAAACAGGTAAAGGATCAGATCAATTCTTAAGATAGGTTTGGCTTTCATAGGTTTATTAAATCTGACATCTATTATTGGTAAGTTATAAAAATATTCTGAAGTCGCAAAATAATTTAGTCATCGTTCCCGATAGATTTATAGATTTGGAGAAGAGGTGTTGTCGTTTTGGTGGATATAATAACAAACGGGGGAATTTTTATTTGTCAATGAAGATTTTTTCCATTTTATTAAAAGAATTATTCCAGCCATACTCGTAATCATGGATAGTTGGATGTTGGATGCCACTTTGGGTAAAGATCATTTTGGTTTTTCCATTCAAAGAAATAAAATCGATATTCAGTTCTGAGATTTGCCCGGGCTCGTTTACCCACTCCAGGGTCAATCTGATATTTTTAAACGGTTCAATATTCAGGTGTTTTCCCCTGCCGGTATGAACAGTTTGATCGGAATCGGTGAATGTTATTGTGTACAAGCCGCCCTCCCTAAAATCGATGTCGGCAATTGCTACTGTCCCATTTGGATCCGCACCATACCATTTCTTAATGAATTCCGGGTCAGACCAACATTGCCAAATGAGTGCTATATCGACATCAAAAATGCGCTCGATATTTAAAGTGTTTCTTTTCATCGTTCTTCTTCTTAAAGTTTTTTTTGAATACAGTAGGAGGTAATGTTCTTTACCAGATTTTCATCATTAAATTCATAGACATCGCAGGCAGAAACAAAGGAAATCCGTTGATCGTTCCTAAAAAATTCAGCTGTCCCACTTACTGCCACATGTTGACCTTCACAAATAACTTGCTGCGTTTTAAAATCAGTAACAACTGACCGAAAATAAGCTGCTACCTGCTCACATTGTTGTATTACGGTTGCTTTGCCTACAAATTCATTTTCTTCAACTACCTTCCAAATAATGTTATCGGCTAAGTGGGCAAATACTTTATCAAATTCCCCCTTTGAAAAAGCCTCGGCCATGTCTTTTTTATTCATCCAATTATGTCTTTTAGTACAAATGCCTTTTGGATGCAAATATGCTCAATCATAAATACAATTACGATAGCTTAGAACGGCAATAATGAGGGGCATTTGCGCCATTTATTCATTTATATTTTGTTTGTGGCAATTCCTGCCAATCACTCAAAAAACAGTAAGAATTTTCTTCTACCATCCACTTTATTTTGAAAGTTGGTTAAGTTAAGAAGGAAGTTATTATTTTTGTCACAAAAAAAATCATGAGCCAAAAAATTAACCTTGCATTGCAAATCCTGCCCCGTTCTGATAAAACCGATACTTATGCACTTGTTGATAAAGCCATTGAAGTGATCCAAAAATCAGGTGTAAAATATAAAGTATGCCCTTTTGAAACCGTACTGGAAGGCGAGTACGAACAACTGATGAAGATTGTGAAGGAAGCGCAGGAAGCGTGCTTTTCAGCTGGTGCCAGCGATCTCATGGTTTATGTCAAAATTCAAAGGAGCAAAGAAAAAGATGTAGCTATCGAAGACAAAATGAAAAAATATAGCTGAGGCGAGCTAACATATAAGAAGATTTTATGACTGATCATAAATATACCATCATTGTAGCGGGTGGACAAGGTACACGAATGCAACAGGAAGTACCCAAACAATTCCTGAATCTTCTGGGTAAACCTATCCTAATGCATACCATTGAAGCTTTCTATAATTATGGTCCCGACATTCCCATTATCCTGGTATTACCAGAAACCCAGTTTACATACTGGGCTGATCTTTGCAAACAACACGATTTTACTTTGCCTGTTATCATTCGAAAAGGTGGTAAAACCCGCTTTCAATCGGTAAAAAATGGTTTGGATGCAATTTCCGGGGAAGGTTTGGTTGCAGTACATGATGGCGTCAGGCCATTGGTACCTATCGAATTAATTGCGGCCTCATTTCATTTAGCAGCTATTCATGGTAGTGCGATTGCTTCGGTGCGATTAAAGGAATCGATCAGGATATTAAATAAAGATTCAAGTATGGCCATGGACCGGTCAAAATTCAGGCTAATCCAGACACCACAAACTTTCAATATTTCTGTGCTCAAAAAAGCTTATGAAATTGATGAAGAAGAAATGCTGACCGATGATGCAAGTGTTGCAGAAAAAGCAGGATATAAGATTTCTTTGTTCGAAGGGAGCTATGCCAATATAAAAATCACCACACAGGAAGACCTGTGGATGGCAGAACAAATTTTGAATCTTCAATTTACTCAAAAGTGATGTATGCATATAAGGCGTAAATAATTTTTCACTTCACTTACGCCTTATATATACTCTTCATATCAATACTCGTCTTCATTAAAGAAGAAATCTTCTTTTGTTGGATAATCAGGCCATATCTCTTCAATATTTTCATATGGCTGTCCATCATCCTCCAACTCCTGCAAGTTCTCTACTACCTCCAAAGGTGCTCCGGAACGAATGGAGAAATCAATCAATTCATCCTTAGTAGCAGGCCAAGGGGCATCTTCAAGATATGAAGCTAATTCTAATGTCCAATACATGGGTTAACTCTAATTATAATTAATACTAATCCTAAATATTCAAAAATATAAATTCATTATACCAATACGATAGCAAATTCCGATAACGTATATTATAAGGTTTTGGTTTAGGCAAAAGCTGTAAACCTCAAAATTTTTTATTACTTTATTATATAATATATCCTTGCGATTAATATTGTCTTTCAACAGACTTTTTTAAATCGACAAGCATTTTTTTCTTAATACGGATTTTTCTTTTTTTCGATGAAATTTTCAAAGCAATGGTTTTGTCCAACTTCTGATCAGGCCCCAAGCGTGGCAAACCACTCATCAATGTATCAAGTTCTTTTTCATCCCTGTTGATCGAATCATACAACAAACGGATTTTATATTTTGCTTTCTCGTAATCAGTTTTTAAATGGTAATCAACCCCTGCACTAGCCAACTTTTCCAAAAATGCAGATTCCAGGATCTCGTCGCATAAAGAAAAAAACTTGCCACCCAGCTCCTTAAACCTCTCAGGTGGCACTTTCCCCGTATCACTCCAGATTTTCTGAAATTTTTTCACTTCACTCACCGAGTGATCATCACTGGCACCTTTCAATTGTTCTACAAGATAGATCAATTGCTCCATTTTTTTGATATTGCCCTCCATGTCCACGTTTCCTCTTTGGGATTCCCTTGGGGGAAAACGCCTTCTTGATGGATCATAAGAACCTCTTGATGAAGCATCATAAGATCCCCTGGATGAAGAATTGTATGGCCTTGGGCCAGATGAAGAACCTTCAGGACGGCCTTTTCTAAATATATAATCATTAATATATTTAAACCTCCTCCACAGGGTATTCATCTGCATCTTGGGAATCATACCTACCTGTTTCCAATCTTCTCTTAAAGTCCTTAATTGTCTCATGGCCACAGCTTTATCCTTTTCAAACCGCAATTTATCAGCCAGCGACAATATCAGTTCATATTTTTTCACCTTCTCTTCTACTTCTGCCTTTCTTCTCAGGTAGTTTTCTTTTTTCCTTTCAAACAGGTGTTTTAATATGGCACTGAATTCATTCTCTATTTCTTCTTCGAATTCCTTTTCTACACTACCGGTTTTTATCCATTTTTGCTTGATCTCTTCCAGCTTTTCTGAAGATTCTTCCAGGCTTTCGATATCCTTTGCCTGGTGTCCCTCCTCCAAAAGGGCTCTTTTTATTTCCAGGTTTTTTTGCCGGTTAATAGTAATCAACTCCCGTAATTGAACTTCGAGTTGATCGAGTTTATCATATAATGGTAAAAAATCTCCTAGTCCATCAAACTGACCAAGAAAAACCCTTAAATGAATCAGCTTCATCAAGTAGGAACCTTTATTTTCAGCCTCTGTAATCTCGTGTTCCAGAGTTTCTACCTTCTTTTTTGCAATTTCAAAGCGATCCTCAAAATATTTAAGAGTAGCTTCCTCACTGGTTCTTACTTCTCCAATCACCTTATCAGGATAATCCAAAAATCCCTTTCGGTAAATTTTGCCGTCTTGAAAAAACCCGTATTTATGTTCTTTCACGATATATTAGTTTTATAGTTAGGTTGTAAATGGTAAAATTAAATAATTAGATTTAAACCATCAGCACAAAAAGATTTTTTTGATATTTGTACAACGAAATTAATAAAATAAATGACTCAGGAGAAGATAATTTTTTCAATGGCAGGGGTTAGTAAGATTTATCCACCCCAAAAGAAAGTTTTAAAAGATATATATTTATCGTTTTTCTACGGTGCCAAGATTGGTGTGATCGGGCTTAATGGTTCTGGGAAATCCTCACTGCTAAAGATTATTGCCGGTGAGGATAAGGACTTTATCGGAGATATAGCTTTTTCACCCGGCTTTTCAGTTGGCATGCTGGAACAAGAGCCTCATTTGGATCCAACCAAAACGGTAAAAGAAATTATTGAAGAAGGTGCAGCAGAAACCGTAGCATTATTAAAGGAATTTGATGAGGTAAACAAGAAATTTGAAGATCCGGATATCCTTGCCGACCCCGATGCAATGGACAAATTGATAGACCAACAGGCAAAAATTCAGGAAAAACTGGATTTGGTAAATGCCTGGGAACTGGATACTAAGCTTGAACGAGCAATGGATGCCTTAAGGACACCCCCTTCGGACGCTATTATCTCCACTCTTTCGGGAGGTGAGAAACGAAGAGTAGCCCTTTGTAGGTTATTGTTGCAGGAACCTGCCGTGTTGTTGCTTGACGAACCTACCAACCATTTGGATGCCGAATCGGTATTATGGCTGGAACAGCATCTTCAACAGTATCCGGGAACGGTAATTGCGGTAACCCATGATCGTTATTTCCTAGACAATGTTGCGGGCTGGATACTAGAACTGGATCGTGGTGAAGGAATACCCTGGAAGGGAAATTATTCATCATGGTTGGAGCAAAAACAACAACGACTGGCAAAAGAAGAAAAAACAGAATCGAAACGCCAGAAAACACTTGAACGTGAATTGGAGTGGATCAGGATGTCTCCAAAAGGCAGGCATGCCAAGTCCAAAGCCAGGATCAACAATTATGAAAACCTTTTAGGAGAAGAAAGCAAACAAAAAGAACAGAAACTGGAATTGTACATTCCTCCCGGTCCCCGCTTAGGTGCCAAGGTAATCGAAGCAAAAGGTGTATCCAAAGCTTACGGTGATAAACTGCTTTTTGAAAATCTCGATTTTTCTCTTCCTCAGGGAGGGATTGTAGGTATAATCGGACCCAATGGTGCCGGAAAAACCACACTATTTAAATTGATTGTAGGAAAGGAAAAACCAGACAGTGGAACTTTCGAAGTCGGGCCAACGGTGATGATCTCTTATGTAGACCAGGAACATGATATATTAAAGCCTGATAAATCTGTATGGGAAACCATTTCAGAAGGGAACGAACTACTTGAATTAGGTGGCAGAACCATTAATTCCAGGGCCTATGTCAGCAGGTTCAATTTGAATGGAGCCGATCAGGAAAAAAAGGTGGGCACATTGAGTGGAGGGGAAAGGAACAGGGTGCATTTGGCTCTCGCCCTCAAAAAAGGGGCAAATCTGATCCTGTTGGATGAACCTACCAACGATCTGGATGTGAACACTTTGCGTGCACTGGAAGAGGGACTTGAAAATTTTGGGGGTTGTGCAGTAGTGATTTCGCACGACCGGTGGTTTTTAGACCGTGTAGCCACACATATTTTAGCTTTTGAAGGAGATTCGCAGGTATATTGGTTCGAAGGCAACTTTTCGGAATACGAAGAAAACAGAAGAAAAAGACAAGGTGACGTGGATCCGAAACGGATAAAATACAGGAAACTGGTAGATTAATGTGATAAAAAATGACCTTCAAATATGTTAAAAATTTCCTGACATATTTGCAAAATAGTTTATTACCACATAGCTTTGCACCCTAATAATTAAAGAAGGTAATCATTAAGAAAATTTAATAAATTTATGGCGAATCATAAATCTGCTTTAAAAAGAATTCGTTCAAATGAAACGAAGAGGCAGTTGAATAAATACCAACTCAAAACCACCAGAACTTTTATTAAGAGACTTAGGAAATCAACTGATAAAGATGAGGCTCAGGGTTTGTATTTAAAAGTTTCGTCTATGTTGGACAAACTTGCCAAAAAGAACATTATTCACAAAAATAAAGCGGCCAATAATAAATCCAAGCTGGCTCATTTTGTGCAAAAATTGGCTCAGCCTCAAGCATAGAACATTTCTAGAAATATAAAATTACAGCCTTTCTATTAATAGAAAGGCTTTTTTATTTGGTCATATTTTTATATATTGACATAAAAATTGTCCCCATGACCACAAATCAGCAAAATCTGCGCATACTTAGCTGGGCTGAAGAAGACCGCCCCAGAGAAAAATTATTACTAAAAGGCAAATCAGCCCTGTCAGATGCAGAATTGATAGCCATTCTAATTGGCTCAGGCACTAAATCAATGAGTGCTGTAGATCTCGCAAAAATGATCCTTTGTCAGGTTCACTATAATCTCAATGAACTGGCCACTTTATCGGTAGCTGATCTCATGAAGTTTAAAGGAATAGGAGAAGCGAAAGCAATATCTATTGTAAGTGCTTTGGAGCTTGGGCGCAGGCGGAAAAATGCCGATCATTTGATCAAACCCAAAATTACCTGTTCCAATCATGCCTATGAACTGCTGAAACCTGAACTTCTTGATCAGCGTCAGGAAGAATTCTGGATCATTCTGCTCAACCGGGCGAACTTGGTTATCAAGAAAATCCAGGTAAGCTCAGGAGGTGTATCAGGCACGGTAGCTGACCCCAAGTTGATTTTTAAACAAGCCATGGAAAATCTCGCCAGTTCCATCATACTTGCTCACAATCATCCTTCTGGAAATTTACAACCCAGTGATGCCGACATGAAGCTGACCAAAAAATTGAAAGAGTGTGGAGCTATTGTAGATATTCCTGTGGTAGATCATATTATTTTTGGCAATACAGGCTATATCAGCTTTGCTGATGAAGGCTGGCTTTGACATTAGATCAATGGCTGTGGGAAGTAAAAAATAAAAATACGATTCATAATTTTGAGAATAATACGGAAAGAAAATTACAGATGACGATTAAAAAAGGGATATATAGTTTATTGCTAATTTCAGCATTTATAATGAGTTGTGAACCAAGGAACAGGCCTGGCAAAGCATATGAAGCGGAGATTCAGGAATTTCGTCAAGAAAAAAACAAGTTTTTTAAATATAATGATAATTCCCCCCTACCCGATTCGGTTCAGGCAAATTTTGATAGTCTCAATTACTTTCCTATTGTTCCTAATTACAGAATAATAGCCGACTTTTTACCTTTGCCCGCCAGAAATATTATGCAAATTCCACTAAACAATGGACAATCAGAAAATTACCTCAAATATGGATTTGCTACATTTACCCGTGACAGTGTCACATGTTCAGTCCTGATTTTAAAATCCACAAATAACGATGGTAGCTTATTTCTTCCATTCTATGATCAAACCAATGGTGCAGAAACCTATGGAGGAGGAAGATATCTGGAACCCGTACGAATCAGTGAAAGCAAAATCATTTTGGATTTTAATATGGCCTACCATCCCTACTGTGTATATGCAGATGAATACATTTGTCCTTTACCCCCAAAAGAGAACATTTTACCAATTCACATCAAAGCAGGAGAAAAATTGCCGGAAATACCCTGATATTTTTAAAAGATCTCCTTAAATAGTTAATTTTGCCGCTTAATTAATATTAAGCTATTTTATAATGAAGATCTCATTAAATTGGTTAAAAGAATATATTGATACAGACCATCTTTCTGCTGATGAAATTGGACGTTTACTTACACAATCTGGATTGGAGGTGGAAAGTATCGAACTTTTTGAACAGGTAAAGGGAGGTTTAGAAGGATTGGTTATTGGAGAAGTCCTTTCATGTGATCGCCATCCCAATGCTGATAAATTAAGTAAAACCACAGTAAAAATTGGCGAAGATCTGACTGTGCCCATCGTTTGTGGTGCACCCAATGTTAGGACAGGTCAAAAAGTAGTTGTCGCACCGGTGGGCACAACCATTTACCCGATAAATAACGAACCATTTAAACTGAGTAAAGCCAAAATCAGAGGTGAGGTATCAGAGGGTATGATCGTGGCTGAAGATGAAGTTGGACTGGGCATATCGCATGAAGGTATTATGGTGTTGGAAACTGATTTACCAGCAGGCACACCAGCAAGACAATATTTTAATATTACTTCTGATCAGGTATTGGAAATCGGACTTACTCCTAACCGGGCAGATGCAGCGTCTCATATTGGCGTAGCCAGGGATCTGAAAGCCCTATTGAGCAAAGATCTGAAATGGCCTTCGGCAGATGGGTTTCATCCGGACCGGACTACCAATTCTATTCAGGTAGTTGTGGATAACCATGAAGCCTGTCCCCGGTACTCCGGGTTAACCATTGAAGGCTTGACCATTAAGGAGTCTCCGCAATGGTTAAAAAATAGATTGTCCGCAATAGGAATGGCACCAATAAATAATGTTGTCGACATTACCAATTTCGTTCTTCATGAAACCGGTCAACCCTTGCATGCATTTGATCTTCAACAGATTGCAGGTAATGCGGTAATAGTTAAAACTTTACCGGAAAACAGCAGCTTTACCACACTTGATGGTCGTGAAAGAAAACTAAATGAGAAGGATCTGATGATCTGCAATGCTCAGGAAGGCATGTGTATCGCGGGTGTATTTGGAGGGATAAACTCAGGTGTTACTAACAATACAACTGCTATTTTTCTAGAAAGTGCGTATTTTAACCCTAATTCTATCCGAAGCACTTCCCAATATCATGGACTCAAAACTGATGCATCTTTCAGATTTGAGCGGGGAACAGATCCTAACATGACAGTATATGCTTTAAAAAGAGCAGCAATGTTGATCAAAGAAATAGCTGGAGGGCAAATCACTTCTGACGTAATAGATGTATACCCGAACCCTGTTGACGATATACAAGTGGAAATGAAATTCAGTAATATTGATCGGCTGATTGGTAAAAAACTGGATAAAAAACAGATCATCAAAATTTTGCAAAATCTTGACATCAAGATTGAAAATGAAACTGAACAAGGTTTTATTGCCATAGTCCCACCCTATCGTGTAGACGTAACCCGGGAAGCTGATGTGATAGAAGAAATATTAAGGATATATGGCTACGACAATATTGAATTATCCAGAAATTTAAAAAGTGATTTCCTGTCCGATTTTCCTGAGACCGACCCTGATACTGTTCAATATGAAGTATCCAGTTTATTGGCTGCTAATGGGTTTCACGAAATATTAACCAATTCGTTGACAAAACCGATATATGCAGAGAAAATTGAAGGTTTCAATAGTAATGAAAATGTTGAAATCCTGAATAAGCTTAGTGAAGATCTCGGCGTATTACGTCAAAGCTTGCTTTTTACAGGTTTGGAGTCACTTGCCCACAACATTAACCGAAAGCAAAAAGATATCCGGTTCTTTGAATTTGGCAAAACCTATAAAAAATCATCCGGAACGTATGAAGAAAAATATTGTCTTTCGTTATATATGACGGGGAATATTGAATCGGAAAATTGGAGGAATAAAACCCGACCTGTACAATTCCATGATTTATATGCGGTAATTACCAAAATTTTTAATAAATTTATTGCTGGTATTCCTGAAAATTTACCTTCGAAAACTGCGGTAACTGAATATGGTCTGATGATAAAATCGGGTGGAAGAGTACTTGGCACTGCCGGAAAAGTAAGGGCTGAAGTATTGAAGTTAGCCGATATCAAGCAGGAGGTATTTTATGCCGAACTGGATTGGGAAGTATTGATCGATATGGCCAATAAAGGATTTAACTATCAGGAAGTGTCGAAATTCCCTGAAGTCAGACGCGATCTTTCATTGGTAATAGACCAATCGGTGACATTTGAAGAAATCAGAAAAATAGCCCTGAAACAAGGGAATCAATTAATCCGAAACATCAATGTTTTTGATTATTATGAAGGTGAAAATATAGGAGAAAAGAAAAAAGCCTACGCATTAAGCTTTATTCTTCAGGACAACTCCAAGACATTAACAGACAAGATCATTGATAAAACAATGGAAAAATTGATGACGACATTCGAAACAGAATTGGGAGCCATCATTCGCAAATAAAATGGAACAGGACTCTTTACATGCCGATCTTCAATCTCTGGAAAGGAAAATAAATTTCCTGATCAATGAATATTCCAGTTTGAAACAGGAAATGGAAGAGGTGAAAAGTGAGAATGAAGAATTGCGATCCATTATTAAAATAAAAGATAACCAGCTCGATAGCTTTCAAAATAAATTTAAAATTAGTAAACTTGTAGATTATGTAAGCACCGGGGAGAATAATATACCTGAGCTTAAACAAAAAATTGACGATTATATAAAAATTATTGATAAGTGTATTTTGCAATTAAGTAAGTAATGAATCCAGGCGAATTATCTATAAAGATAAAGATAGCAGATCGTGAATATCCGATGAAGGTATCGGCTGACGATGAAGAAAGGATCAGACAAGCTGGCAAAATCATCAATCAAAGAATTAAAGCATATAGGGACCAGTTTGGGATAGATGATAAACAGGACCTCCTGGCCATGGTAGCTTTTGATTGCCTGATAGAAAAGATGCATACAGAAGATAATCATGGTCCTGATGACCAAAATATCCATAAAAAAATTCACCAATTAAATGAATTGATCTCAAAGGTCCTTTAACACTCTTTATTATTTATAAGCTTCAATTTTTAGGATAAGCTACCTCTCAGTATAGTATTGCCCCTACCTTATTCACAAAAAGTTTAAATATATATGTAAAATGATTGAAATAATTTATTATTTCCTGATAGCCATAGTGGCGTTGGGAATAGGAATATTTGTAGGAAGGAGTATTTTCACTCAATCACAGAAGAAAAAAGAAGCTGATGCCAAATCAAAAGCAGAGTTAATCATTAAGGAAGCCGGAATTACAGCTGAAAATATTAAAAAAGATAAAATCCTTGAAGCAAAGGAAAAATTTCTGCGATTGAAGTCAGAGTTTGAAGAAGAGGCCAATAAACGTAAGAACCAGATCCTCAGCAATGAAAACAAGCTGAAGCAAAGGGAACAAAATATGGCCAAACAAATCGAACAACTAAAACGAAAAGAGGCTGAATTGGACAGTACAACTGAGAATTTGAATGCACAGTTGGAGATTCTAAACAAGAGAAAGGAAGAACTTGAAAAAATAAAGATGCAAAAAGTAAGCGCGTTGGAAAAAATTTCCAACTTGTCTGCTGAAGATGCACGGAATCAGTTAATGGAAACTTTAAGGGATGAAGCATTAGCAAAAGCTTCCTCTCATATCAAGGAAATTTTAGATGAAGCGAAACTTTCAGCTACGAAAGAAGCCAAAAAAGTAGTAATTCAAACGATTCAAAGAACGGCCACAGAACATGCCATTGAAAATTGTGTCTCTGTTTTCAATATTGAAAGTGATGATATCAAGGGTAAAATAATTGGTCGGGAAGGTAGAAATATCCGTGCTTTAGAAGCTGCTACCGGAGTAGAAATCATTGTTGATGATACACCAGAAGCGATCATCATTTCCGGATTTGATCCTGTAAGGCGTGAGATTGCCCGTTTGTCGTTACACAGGCTGGTGTCTGACGGCCGTATACACCCTGCCAGAATTGAAGAAATCGTGTCTAAAACCACTAAAAACATTGAGGATGAAATCGTGGAAATTGGAGAAAGAACTGTTATCGATTTGGGGATTCACGGTGTTCATCCGGAATTGATCAGGTTGATTGGTAGAATGCGGTTCCGCTCTTCATACGGCCAGAACCTTTTACAGCACTCCAAAGAAGTAGCAAAACTATGTGCAACTATGGCTGCAGAATTGGGTATAAATTCTAAGCTGGCGAAAAGAGCAGGATTGTTGCATGATATAGGCAAAGTATGGCACGAAGAACCGGAACTACCTCATGCTATATTAGGAAAAGAACTGGCAGAAAAATATAACGAGAATCAGGAAGTGTGCAACGCCATTGGTGCCCATCATGATGAGATAGAAATGACATCGCTAATTTCTCCTATAGTTCAGGCTTGTGATGCTATATCTGGTTCGAGGCCAGGTGCAAGACGCGAAGTGATGGAATCTTATATCAAAAGATTAAAAGAGCTGGAAGACTTAGCCTTAAATTTTGAGGGTGTAAACAAATGTTTTGCTATTCAAGCTGGTCGAGAGTTGAGGGTAATTGTAGATGCTGATTCTGTAAGTGATGAAAAAGCTGGGCAATTGTCATTTGATATTTCTCAAAAGATCGAAAAAGATATGCAATATCCTGGACAGATCAAAATCACCGTAATTCGTGAGATGAGAGCGGTTAGTTTTGCTAAATAAATATTGAGATAGATATTATATAAAAAGGGAGCTGTGGCTCCTTTTTTTGTCTAGAACGGGGAAAATAAACCATGAACAGAATTGTAATCATTTTTGTAGTGATTTTTACAATGATTGGGATTGGTGTGAAAGCACAAAGCCGGATTAACTATTCAGTAAAGGCAGAGATTGGGCATTTAACATTTCGAAATCATACAATAGATATTGATCCAGGACCTAATTGGAAAGGGTATCACTTATCTGGGAAAAATGGCTTTGATATAATATTGTAAATGGTATAAGCTACAAGAAAATATTTGTTGGGATCGGATTGGGATATTTAAATTTTGAAGGGATAAATGGGTTGTCTATATTTTCAGACATTGAATATTTGCCATTAAATACCAAATTGACACCCTTGATAAACCTGAAAATCGGATATACCCATATTTGGAATCAATATGAAAAGGGTACAGGAACTGCTATGGGTGAATTCGGCTTAGGATTAAATTATAGATTATCCAGAAAGGTAAGTATATTTATAAAATCAGGATTTCTAATGACACAACAATCCTTACTTATTCCCATTAAATTAGGTTTTAGATATTAACATGATCCACATTTTATTCCCTTAGGAGCTCCCTAGCGTTTTCCAGAGCTGCTTGTGACGGAGTCTCTCCACTCAACATTTTTGCAATTTCCATCATCCTTTCTTCATCTGTAAGAAGTTTGATCTTACTTACAGTTTTCCCGGTAGTGTCATCCTTATACACAAAATAATGATTTTTGCCTTTTGATGCTATCTGGGGAAGGTGAGTGATCACCAATGCCTGATGTTTCTTTGCCATTTGTTCCATCATTTTCACCATTTTAGAGGCAATTTCTCCCGAGATTCCCGAATCAACTTCATCAAAAACGATTGTAGGCAAAGCTGTTTTATCGGCCAAAACATATTTAACACAAAACATCAACCTGGAAAATTCCCCTCCTGAAGCGACATTTTTTAAATCCTGTGGGGTAATGCCTTTGTTAGCACTAAATAGCATTCTGATATTATCTATTCCATTGGATGAAGGTGAAATTGCTTGTAAATCTATCTTGAGTGTAGCATTGGTTATTCCCAAATCCTTTAACAGGTCTTCTATGGTATTGCAAAATTTCTCAAAGGCATCTGTACGTGAACGACTCAGATGATTGGCCTTCACTAACAGGTCCTCCCAATGCTGATCTCTTTTTTGTTTCAACAATTGAAGTTCTTCATCCAGATTTAATGACCGACTAACTTTTCCCTCCAAATCTGTTTGTATCTCAAGTAATTCCTTTAGAGAAGTCACTTTATGTTTTTGCTGTAAATGGTAGATCAGATTGAGTCTTTCTTTGGTAAGGTCAATTTTCCCAGGATCATATTCTACGACAGCTTCTTCTTTTTCGATTTCGCTGATGATATCCTTAAGTTCTATCAGACAACTTTCAACCCTTTCGCCGAGAGACCGAAATTTTTCAGAAAATCCTTTTAATTGAGCTATGTTGGCACTTACTTCGTATAGGCCATTGCTTACAGACAATTCACTATGATTCAATAACCCAAGGGCCTGATTTAATCGTTGCTTAATCTCCTCGCTGTGCTCAAGAACACTCAATTCCTCTTCGAGTAATTCCTGCTCACCATCAGCAAAAGAGGCTTTAGTTAACTCATCTAGTAAAAATTGATGATATCCCGCTTCTTTATTAATTTCATCGGCTTCACTTTGTAAGCTTTGATAAGCTTTTTCTGCTTTTTTAAATGTTTGATAAGCTGTCTGATATTGACTGAAAATTATCTGATTACCTGCATAGGCATCAATTACCGATAGTTGATAATCGTTTGATGCCAAAAGAAGTGTGTCATGTTGGGAATGCACATCCATTAAATACCTGCCAAGTTCTTTTAAGGTATCCAGTGTAACCGGTGTGTCGTTTACAAATGCCCTGGACTTGCCAGCTGGGCTAATTTCACGTCTAATAATTGTATGATCCTGATAATCAAGGTCTTGGCTTAAAAAAAGAGGATGAAGATGATACGCCTCAATATTAAAAGTGCCTTCGATGATGCATTTTACATGCTCATCATAAAGTGACTTGACGTCTGCCCGATTACCTAATAACAAACCTACGGCACCAATCATAATTGATTTACCGGCACCTGTTTCGCCAGTGATGATGTTTAATCCCGATGAGGGATTCATCTCCAGATTTTGGATAAGTGCGTAATTTTTAATGCTTAAATGTGTCAGCATAAATGAAAATATTCAAGGAAATGTCTGTCAAACAACAAATTTAAAGAAATAGTAATAGTTTACTATCTTAAGCTGGCAAAACTTAAAAATCAAGCATGTATGTTTTTTCCTATTATTTCTTCGTTTGGTTAATTTTTTTATCCCTATATTTCGTTCGGGTTCGGTTTAGAAAATTATAAAGAATTTAAAGAGTAATACAACAAATAATATGAGGGCATAAAAAAAGCATTCCATGAGGAATGCTTTTTTTTCTTTAGTATGTTTATTAAATATTATTCAGCTACTACATTGATAGCTATCTCTTTCTTAACTTCTTTGTGTAGATCAATCACAGCGAAATGTTCACCTACATTTTTAACTTCTGAGCGGAATGAGATTTTCTTTCTGTCCACTTCAAAACCCTTGTTTTTAAGCGCATCGGCAATTTGTAATGTAGTAATTGCACCAAAGATCTTTCCACTTTCACCCGCTTTCGCTGGTATTGTCAGCACCATATCGCCAATAGAAGCAGCTATTGCTTCAGCATCCTGTTTGATTTTGGATGCTTTATGAGCAGCTTGTTTGATTTCCTCGTCGATTCTTTTTCTATTCGAAGTGCTGGCTACCATAGCCAAACCCTGAGGGATCAGGTAATTCCTACCATACCCTGATTTTACTTTAACTGTATCGTTCTTATAACCAAGGCCTTCGACATCCTTTTTCAATATTATTTCCATAGTCTGTCAGTGTTTATTTAAGTGAGTCAGTAACATATGGTAATAATGCCAGATGTCTGGCTCTTTTTACCGCCTGAGAAACTTTCTTTTGAAATTTAATGCTTGTTCCGGTAATTCTCCGGGGCAGAATTTTTCCCTGTTCATTGACAAACTTCAATAGGAAGTTGGGATCCTTGTAGTCGATATACTTAATGCCGTGCTTTTTAAACCGGCAATATTTTTTCCTGATTTCGCCCCTATTAATAGGCTCGTTCATTAATGTCATGATGCTTGTTCCTCCTTAACTTCGCTTTGCTTGTTAAAATCACCTCTTCTTCTTTTTGCATTGTATTCTACTGCATGCTTATCTAAAGCAACAGTGATAAAGCGCATAACTTTTTCATCCCTGCGATATTCAGTTTCCAGTGTTGCGACAATGCCAGGCTCAGCGTCAAACTCAATTAAAGTATAGAACCCTGTAGATTTGTGTTGAATGGGATAAGCCAATTTTTTTAGGCCCCAATTTTCTTCATGAACAATTTCTGCACCATGATCTTTCAGCACATTTCTAAACTTGTCAACAGCATCCTTCATCTGACTATCAGACAAAACGGGAGTTAAAATGAATACTGTTTCGTAATTATTTAATGCCATTATTTTTAATAAATTTTTAGATTTTATATAGGGCTGCAAAGCTATGAGATTTACCCAAATAAACCAAATTCGTTATTTGAAATAATTCGATTGTGCTTTTATCAGATCTGTTATTTAACTAAAAATTCTTCAGATCCCATTATATATCCATCTGTATAAATTTCAACAGTATGTCTACCTTCAACAAATTCACTGCCTTTTTCATAAATAAAGGAAAGTTGCTGACGGGAATTATCGAAAATGATATTTTGCTTCGCCGTAAAAAACTCTTCTCTACCCTGGTACATAAATGTACCTGACCCTTTGGCAACATCGAACAACACATTTCCTTCTGGTTCAAGTATTCGAATCAAAATATCTTTACCTGCGATGGGGGCAACATTATTTTGCGCAATGTTAAAATCAATCTTTAATTGATCAATCTGGCGGGCTCTGAAATCACCTTCCCTTTCTCTACCTCTTTTATTTAAAGCAAAAACTTTTATATTCTCTGCTTTTAATTGAGAAGCAATACCCACTTTTTCCTCTAGTCGACTAGCCACCTTAGCAATAGTGCTAATAGAGTCGCTTAGCAGTATTTTTTCATCTTTAAGGGTAATATTTTCAGATAACAATACCTCATTAACGGATTTTAATTGTGCGATTTCCTGATCTTTGAGTACAAGCAATTCCCGGTAACCTTCTACCCTATCCTGAATCTTTTTATAGTTAGACCATGCGATATTATTCTGCTTTTTTAATTCTCCCATTTCGGTGTCCATTTCCTCACGAACACGACGAAGCTGTTCCACATCCCCTCCGAGTTTCTCAATTTCGGTAATCTTGCTGTCCAGTTCATTTCTTATACCCTGCATTTCAATGTAGGTTTGATCAAGCTCAGCTTTAACAAAATCATGTGTTTTATCTTGCTTGTATATCACGTAAAGGGCAACTGCCAATCCAATTACCAATAGGACTAATCCTCCTATAAGCAGCCGGTATTTATTCTGATTTTTAGAATCTGGATTTGAATAAGGTTCTTTAGTATTTTCCATTGTTTTATAATTTTAATATTTTTCTCCTCTTTTTTATGAAATTTCTATTTCAAACAAAATTAAGCATCCTGTTTAATGTATAATCGAATTTGGATCTTTTTTATTACAATCATATAAAATTATTTGATCCGTAAACAGTAGTATATAAATTTTCATGGATAAGTACTGATTCCTCTTGCCCTTTTTTCCATAGGAAGTATACTATAGTAAACAAAACTATTTATCGGCACGTCTAAACCATACTTATTTGCCAAACGCACTACTGTACCATTCTGGTATTCAATTTCAGAAGGTTTACCGTCCCACACATCTCTTGCCAAAGAAGAAGATGCTTCATAAGGAAAGTTGTCGATAAACGATACTGCTTTATCCAAAAATCCAGCGTCTATGTTTATTCCCACTTTGTTTGAAAGGTGAAATATCTCCTTCATCAGGTCTATCATCATTTTTCTGACCGGATACAATTCACGGACCTCCCCATAAGTTGATCGTGTTACAGCCAATATCCCCCCCGCACATATTGAAATGAATTTTTTCCAAAGTTCAGCATATATATCAGAAGATACCTGGGCTCTTATACCGGCTTCATTAAATATTCTGGCAATTTTTTCAACCCGTTCTGATATTTGATTATTCAGCTCACCTAAAGTAATAAGTGGATCAACTCCTATATGACTGATTACGCCTGGAGATTCAATTTTACTTATGATCCTGCATAATCCTCCTATGATATGATCAGAGGCTATCTTTTCACTTAACTCTTCAGCAGCCAAGATGCCATTTTGCAAAGGCAAAACTACAGTTTTCGAGCCTAGTATTTTACAAACTTCATCAGCTATCCCTGGTACCTGCCATGCTTTTACACTTACAATCATGAGATCTACCTCACCGATTTCATCCACTTGATCAGTTGCATTTACAGTTGCTAAATATACATCACCTAAAAAACTATTAACTTTCAACCCATTATTTCTCATTGCAGCGAGATGTTCCCCTCTGGCTAAAAAAATCACATCATTGCCAGCCTTTGCTAATCTTGCTCCAAAATATCCGCCAACACCTCCTGTTCCTAATATTGCAATCTTCATTTATGCTTTTTTTGATTATCAAAGCCAAATTTAAAGCAAATTTTTTATTGGATATAAATTCGGTGACAATAATCACATTGGGGAAAACATGTACCGAGAAAACTTAAGCTTGAGGGGGGATAAATGATTTATGTAGAATCTGATTACATATCAAAATCTGATTTTTCAACAAAATATGGCGCAATTCTTTTCACTTCGAACAAAACCATCTGCCCTGTTTCTGTTACACCCAATTGATAACGGTCATTTTCTCCGCTTGGATAAAAAGTAATGGACTGAAGTTCATCTCCTATTGATTCTAATTTTAGAATTGCCATTGGATTTGTTTTTGCAAGGCTATCATATTCTGAAAACTCCCCGGGCTGAATGTATTTATCGGTCAGGATATACTCCACTTGTTGTAAATAATCAAAAACCCGTGCAGAATCTAAATACTGAATTCCGGGTACAGAAAAAAATTGATCCGATGCCTTAATCGAAAAACTTTTTTCCTGGTTGTTAGGATAAACAAGATGTAATTCTTTAAGAGACTGCCAAAGTATATTCATTACAATCCGATCACGCCAATCATTTTCCGGTATTTCAAATAATCCTGCTACATAACTCTCATATCCAGGAAGATGAACCACATATGGCTGTTGGTTGTCGGACAACATAAAATAGGTAAGATTTTCTTCCCTATTTCCTGCTGACAGGAAAGTATTGATCACACCTTTTTGACTATAAACAGTAATCTTAGTGCCATGATTCTTAAGTAAATCAATAACTTCTTCCTTTTGATTCTCAGAAACAGTTCTGCGAACTCTTATTTCTCTTAGTACCGGCAATAACGTACGCCTCAAACCTTCATCGAGTTTGTATTGACCATTTACCATCCATTGTTGCCCTACTTTTTTAATCTCATTTTCAAAATCCTTTCCCACAATTTCAATTCGTTCAATTTGAGCGGTATCCTGTATGGAAAATAATTTTTCATCAAAGGCAGTAGCGGAAGTATTATTGTTCCAGGTAAATACTAGTATATTTATACCAATTAAACCAACCAATACGATCAACAACCAAATATTTCTTCTTTTCTGCATTTTAGAAACCGGTATACCTTTTTTTTCTTAAATAAACTTTAAACAACCCAAAAATTATGATTAGTAATATAGGAATGCCCAAGTTGATGGTTTGCCAAAATAGCCGCTGATCGTCCACCTTGAATTTGTCTAATGGTCTAATGGCCACCTCCTTGTTTCTGGCCAATATCAGACCCTGGTCATTTAATAAATACGAGAGTGCATTCAAGATAAAGTCTTTATTCCCAAGTGTAGTTTGAAGTACAGGATCGAATCCTAAAGGGTAAGGCCTCCCATTTTGGCGGCTTACCTCATTCCGAGCTACATCACCATCTGCCACTACAACAATTTTTGTAGGTAAGCTTTCTTTTTTAAATGTGCTGCTATTTGCAAAAGAGGGCAAAAATCGATTGTTATACAAAGAGGTAAATTTGCCTTCCAATAAATATCCTACAGGTACATGGCTAATGGTGAACAGTTCCGGCCTTAGTTCCTCCCTCATCATATTTAAACTTACTAATGAAGGGACCTGATTTAACCGACTATATTGCGAAGTCATTAGTAGCGGCACCTTGTTGATTCCATCTGCTTTTACAGTATCAATTGTGCTGGCGTATTTCATAGATACTGCATCGATATTTCTTACAATTGGATGCTTAGCAAACTGGTTTATAAGTGGGAAAAATGGCCAGGGCAAAGGCCTTATTTGTGGTTGATTTCCCATTTGACCAACAATAGCCGGATAAAAAGCTGAATTCATGTCCAATACCAGGTTCGGATTGATACGAATGCCATACTGAAAAAACAGATCGGTCAGATTTAATTCAAGGGGAATGGCTGTAGTTCCCTCACCACCCACGCTATCTGCATCGACATGGACTGCATCGACCAAATAAATGATCTTCCCACCATTCATTAAGTATTGGTCCAAATGATAAATATCCTGTTCTGAAAATGGCTGGATTGGTTTTGCCAGAATAAGTGCATCGATTGTTGACAAATCTTTATCCAAAAATATCGATTTGGTTTTATACCTTTCCCTGAGTGCTGCTTGAAGCCCTGCCACTTCCAGTGAATCCAATTCCCCATGACCTTTGCTGAGACCTATGGTTTTTCTATCACTCAATACCAGATCTTGTATTACTGAAGCCAGTTCATATTCTAAACTTTCTACTGATTGATTTAATATTTGTTGTGAAGAAGCTCCCTGATCGCCTTTTAACAAAGTAACCCCCACAGATTGATTATTGTAAAAAACTGCTGCTCCGGGAAATACTAATTTTTCGATTCTTTGTCCTTTCTCAGTAGCCATTACATTAGTTGGCTGAATCCCCATTTGTCCGAGGTGGTTAATCGCATCATTCCTCGCCTTATCCCCTTTCGCTTGAATGGGATCAATAAAAGCATATTGAATATTCCGTCCCCCATAGGCACGAAATTGTTCGAGTGTTTCACCAATTGATTTCCTGAATCTTTCAAAATCTGAAGGTAACTGACCGGTAAGGTAAACTTCCACAAAAACAACATCATCTAATGACTTTAACATTTCTTTTGTGGCATCTGATATAGAGTATCGCTTTTCTGCAGTAAGATCCCACCGCCAAAAATACCCTGACGCTAGTTGATTTAACAAAATCACTGAAGCAATCACGATCAGGAATTTAAGAATATCTTCTATCTTTTTGCTTGCCCAGTTTACCATTTTCTACTTTTTAATACAAGATTTGTAAACATCAGCATGATTATGATCACACTTAAGAAATAGATCAAGTTACGTGAATCCAATACCCCTTTGCTCATGGCCTGATAATGATACATAATTCCGAATTGTTCTAAAGCCAAAACCCACTGCCCCATCGCTGGGATTTGTGTCAATGATCCCACGCCGGAATAAAGCAGGAAACAAAGAAAAACTGCCAGGATAAATGCCACAATCTGATTTTGCGTAATTGATGATGAAAATATACCTATTGACATAAATACGCCTCCCAATAGGGAGAGGCCTATATACGAACCGGCTACACCTGCCGAATCCACATTTCCAACAGGATTTCCCAACCAATAGATTGATAAGTAAAATATAATTGTTGGCAATATAGAAAACAGTACCAATAGAAAACCAGCTAAATATTTTCCGGTAATGATTTGAAGATCAGTTACCGGCTTTGTAAGCAACATTTCCAATGATCCTGATCTTTTCTCTTCTGAAAATGAACGCATGGCAATGGCGGGGATCAAAAACATGAACACGTAAGGAGCAAAAGAGAAGAGCACTCCAAGATCGGCAAATCCATACTCTAAAACACTTGTCTCTGGAAATACCCACGTCAGTAACCCAACACCAATTAAAAAGACACTAATTACAATATAAGCAATCAGGGAATTTAAAAAGCTGTTAACTTCCTTTAATAATATGCTGTACATAATTAATCCTTTTTATCTTCAGTCAATTGCCGAAACACATTTTCCATGGTATTTTCCTCTAGTTTCAGCCCTAACAATGGAAGATTATGCTCTGTGGCAAGTTTAAACAATACCGGCCGGATATCTAAGGAGGCGTCCACCTCAAGAGCGTATTTACCTGTAGAAGTTTCCCTTATTTCCACACCTTCAATGGCGTCAAATATCTTAGTATCAATACTATTGGTAAATTCTAATGTGACCATATTTTTAGTTGAAGAGCCTCTCTGGAGATCAGTTACACTACCATCAGCAATTATTTTTCCACGATTGATGATGATCACCCTGTCGCATAAAGCCTCCACCTCCTGCATAATATGAGAAGAAAAAATAACGGTTTTTTCCTTTCCGATAGTCTTAATAAGGTTTCTTATTTCTACTATCTGGTTGGGATCAAGACCTGTAGTAGGCTCATCTAGGATAAGTGTTTTGGGATCATGAATCAATGCCTGGGCTAATCCCACCCTCTGCCTGTAACCCTTTGACAAAGCTTCAATTTTTTTATTCTGCTCCAAATTTAAACCACATAAAGAAACCGTCTCTTCAATCCTATTTCGCAAGGTTTTTCCTTTCAACTGATACAATGAGCCAATAAATGCAAGGTATTCGTGTACATACATATCGAGGTACAAAGGATTATGTTCGGGTAAATATCCAATGATCCTTTTGATCTGGAGGGGCTGATTCAATATATTATAACCATACAATTCTACGTGTCCGGATGTGGGGGGAAGGTAACATGTGATAATCTTCATGGTTGTGGATTTTCCAGCGCCATTAGGCCCTAACAATCCTACAATTTCCCCTTCCTTTACATCGAAGGAAATATTCGCTAATGCCTTTTGTTTACCAAACTCTTTTGTTAACTGGAAGACCTTTAGGGACATTTGTCTAAATTTAATTATCGCGATTGCCCAAAAATAACGATAATTATGAATCCGGTAGTATAATCCCTCCAATTTCAATGATTTGAATCTTTCATATCTTTTATTTTGCACCATCCTCAATTACTGAAATAAAATTTATAATTTTGACCCCATAATTTTTTAGGAGGATCAATTTTGGAAATTATTAAATCCGATTATTTGGTGATAGGAAGCGGATTGGCCGGTCTCACATTTGCTCTAAAAGTGGCAGAGCATGGCAAGGTTATTCTGGTCACCAAGAAAAAAGCCAAGGACACCAACACCTCCTGGGCTCAAGGAGGCATTGCCGCAGTCACTTCGGAAGAAGATACTTTCGAATCACATCAACATGATACAATGGTAGCAGGTGCCGGTTTATGCCATCCTGATGCTGTAAGTGTATTGGTGCAGGAAGGGCCTGAGCGAATAAAAGAACTGGTCAAATGGGGGGTCAATTTTTCTATGGATCAGTCAAATTTGAATTTTGACCTGGCCAAAGAAGGAGGCCATTCCAGGAGCAGAATACTTCATGCCAAAGATATGACGGGTGCAGAAATGGAGAAAACCATGCACCAGCAAGTATTGGACCATCCAAACATAACCATTTATGAAAATCATATTGCCATCGACCTTATTACAGAACACCATGTATTAGGAAATCTAAGTGCCAACTTTAATATTTGTTTTGGGGCTTATGTACTTGACAAGAAGAAAAAAACCGTAAAAGCATTTCAAGCATCCTACACTTTATTGGCTACTGGAGGTGCAACCCGGGTTTATCTCCATTCAACTAATCCCAAAATCGCTACAGGTGATGGTATTGCAATGGCTTTTAGAGCAGGTGTACGAATTTCCAACATGGAATTTATACAGTTTCATCCCACAGCCCTTTATAATCCCGGATATAAACCATTTCTAATTTCTGAAGCTTTACGAGGATTTGGGGGCATACTAGTCAATGCCAAAGGGAAAGCATTTATGAAAAAATACGATCCCCATGCAGAACTCGCTCCAAGGGATATAGTAGCACGTGCCATCGATTCGGAGATGAAAAAAGAAGGAGATGATTGTGTGTTTCTGGACATGACCCATTTGAACAAGGATGTGGTCAAAGACCGTTTCCCTAACATTTACAACCATTGCCTGACTCACCTAAACCTGGATATTACAACTTCACCTATTCCCGTCGTGCCTGCAGCACATTATATGTGTGGAGGGGTCATGACAGACCTTGATGGACAAACTTCGATGCAAAACTTATTTGCCAGTGGTGAAACGGCACACACTGGTGTGCATGGGGCAAACCGTCTGGCAAGCAACAGCTTACTGGAAGCAGCTGTTTTTAGTCACCGGGCAGCGATGAAAGCCATTAATAGTCCGAAAAAAGATTATTCAGACATTGTGATTCCCGAATGGTATGAACAAGGATTGGAAAATGTGGAAGAATGGGTACTGATCAAACACAACATGAAAGAGATACAATCAGTGATGTGGGATTATGTTGGGATTGTGCGTTCGGCTACTCATTTGAAAAGAGCTTATAGCAGAATTCATTTTTTATATGAGGAAATCGAAGAATATTATAAAAGAACCAAAGTGTTTTCTAGTCTGATCAGCTTAAGAAACTTATCAGCAGTAGCCCATATGATCATTAGCTCAGCTATGAGGAGAAATGAAAGCCGGGGATTACATTTTATGTCTGACTATCCTGAACAATCTGACAAATTTCTGAAAGATACAATCGTAATATAAGATTTATTACCCTATAAATAACAGGATTTTAGTAAAATCAGTTAGGGTGAATTTATTCATTGATCACCCTTACTAATCTTACTATTTTTAAAGGAACTGAAAAGGAATTTCCACTTTAGTCCGGTCCCAAATAATCAATATATTGGTGATTTCTTCGTGCTGCTCAAACTCAATGGTTAAAGGCTCATATACCACCTCTGTCTTGTGAACAGGTACATCAAACCGCATTATATCAAGATCGGGATTATAATTATAAGCCCCCCACTGCCCTACTTCCTTGTTCAGGATGATTGTCCACTTATTTTTTTCAGGAATTGAGAATAGGGTGTAAGCTCCGGGTGCCAACTCCTTACCTGCTATTTTAATTGCACCGGTCAGTGTGATTTCTGTAGCCTCATTTGCACCTGTTCTCCATACTTTGCCGAAAGGCACTAATTCGCCAAAAACTTCTCTATCCCTCTTATGTGGACGGCTGTATGTGATTTTCACATAAGTATCCTCATATTTCATAGTCACCATTTCTAGTGGACTTAAACGTGGCTTTAAAACTTCCTGTGCTTGAGTTGTGCTAACAAATAAAAATAAACAAGATAAAACAACAAGTGCATTTTTCATATAATCGAAGAATATAGATTTATTTATTAAAATTTGATTTGTTGAACAGCATCTTTCATGCCATTTCACGCAAAAAATAAAGATAGAAAAGATTTTTTAATATACCTTTGTTTGTTGCTTAAAAAATAATTTATGGAAAAACCTGAATTTGATGAGATTTTTATGGAACTGGCCATCAACCTTGCCCGTCGTTCTCATTGCATTAAAAAACATGTTGGTGCTGTATTAACCAAAGACACCCGGATCATCAGTATCGGTTATAATGGACCACCCGCAGGAACCCATAACTGTGACGTGGAGTGGCCTGAAACTGGCTGTGCTTCTGATTCCAGAGGCAGTTGTTCATTGGCTATTCATGCTGAACAAAATGCGATTTTGTATGCTGTAAAAAATAAAGCATCAGTTGATGGCTCTACTTTGTATCTTACACTCACTCCCTGTCTGGCATGTGCAAGGATTATTTTTAGCATGGGGATCAAGAAGGTCATCTATTTGAACTCTTATGCTGAGTATAAAGGATTGCCTTTTGACGAAGGTGTGGAATTTTTAAGGCGATTTGGTGTGGAAGCCGAAAAATATCAGGGTAAATTAATTGATGCATTAAACATTGATCCATTGGTGTAGCGAGGGTCAAAGCGGCATCTTATCTTAAGTCAATATAATACCCAGTGAAATACGTGAACGCCAGAAATTTACAGATTTACACTTAATCAAAACGGATGGATTTAATTGGGCTAATACGGCTGATCACATAAGTGGGGATCAACAGTGCCATTCCAACAATAAATAAAGTTAATAAATTCAAGAGTAAGATAACTGTCCAGTTCCATTCTATGGGCACATAACTCATATAATAATTTTCGGGGTCAAGAGGAAAGAGCTTAAAATAATACTGTAAGGCACCCAGTCCGATTCCAATCAGATTGCCCCAGAACAAACCTTTTGCGATCAACATTAGACCGTTGGTCATAAAAATTACCCGGATTTGTTTATTGGTTGCCCCAATGGCTTTTAAGATGCCGATCATTTGCGTTCGCTCCATAATTAATATCAAAAGAGCAGAAATCATATTAAAGCAGGCTACAAACAAAATTACTCCTAAAAAAATATACACGTTCTGATTGATCAGTGACAACCAATCGAATACTTCACGGTATTGATCTGTGATCTTATCCAAATAAAGATCGTACCCTATTTTTTCATATAATTGATCACCTACCTGATCAAGCTTATTATAATCTTTAATAAAAACTTCGACACCCCCAACCAACGAATCAGGCCAGTTATTTAAATTTTGGATCATCTTTAAATCACCTAGTATAATAGTTTCATCAAACTCTTCCATTCCGGTATCATAAATGCCTCTTACATCCAAGCGGCGATAACGGGTTCTGCCTTCATGTATAAAAACCACTACTACATTGCTCCCTGTATCCAATTGCAGGGCATTGGATATTTTTTTACTGATAACCACTTCAGGTGAATAACCGGAATCGGGATAGTTTATAAACCTACCCTTTACCATATTTTTATTAAACCTGTCTTTTTCGAAATCCTCCCCTACTCCTTTGATGAGCACACCATATACTTCATCGTCTGTTCTTAGCAATCCCCCCTTGTAGGCGTATCGTTGAACATGATCAATATAATCATATTCTTCATTATTTTCCGGAAAAACCTCGTTTATTGAAATGGGATCTTGTTCAAAAGAATTGGAAAGGGAAAAGCGGGTGATCTGAAAATGGGCACCAAAACTTACCAGTTTTTCACGGATTACACTTTTAAAACCAAACAATATTATAAACGCCATGATCATAGTAGCCAGTCCCAAAGCTATACTCACAATGGAAATAACATGTATCGAGGCTGAAAAAGAGTATTTTTCTTCCTTACTTATTCTTTTTGATATAAAATAAGAGAGGTTCAATATTTAGAGTATTTTTGAGTTAATTACAAATGGGAATTTCATCCCCCGCAAATTAAGCATTATAAAATGAAAAATTACCTTCTCATTCTAACTTTTTTTCTTGCGGCTTCTTCGTGCCAAGCCCACACCCGGGAAGAAAATAATGATTCTGATCAAGAAAAATCAGGAATTTTAACAGCAGCTGAACAAACAGCACTGTATTTACCTCTATTGCAAAATAAAAATATAGCCCTTGTGGTGAATCATACTTCCATGATTCACCAGCATCATTTAGTGGACACGCTTATGGCGTCAGGAGTGGCAGTAAAAAAAATATTTGCCCCGGAACATGGATTTCGTGGAGATAAAGATGCGGGGGAAAATATAAAAAATGATAAGGATACAAAAACCGGACTTCCTGTAATTTCGCTTTATGGTGCTACCAAAAAACCTACCGCTGAGCACTTGCAGGACATCGATATAATAATCTTTGACATACAGGATGTAGGTGCAAGGTTTTATACCTATATCAGTGCCATGCATTATGTGATGGAAGCATGTGCAGAAAATCAAAAAAAGCTGATTGTACTCGACCGGCCTAATCCAAACGGCCATTATATTGATGGCCCTATTCTTCAATCGGGGTTTACTTCGTATGTAGGGTTGCATCCTATTCCCATTGTGCATGGTCTTACTGTGGGGGAACTGGCTAAAATGATCAATGGAGAAAAGTGGCTGGCTGACGGAGTACAGTGTGATTTGACAGTAATTCCGGTAAAAAATTATACACACAGCACCCCCTACTCATTACCTGTAAAACCATCACCAAACCTTCCCAACGACCTCTCCATCAAGTTGTATCCTTCATTATGTTTGTTTGAAGGCACCAATATAAGTGTAGCGCGTGGCACACTCTTCCCTTTTCAGGCTATTGGATACCCTGACCCGGTATTCGGTGAATTTGCTTTTACCCCGACAAGCATACCCGGAATGTCCAAAAATCCTCCTCATGAAAACAAGGTGTGTTATGGTATTGATTTTCGGGAAACAGAAGTAACAGAAGGATTTTCACTATCCTATCTGATCGAATTCTATCAAAAGTCACCTTTGAAAGAAAAGTTTTTCAACAATTTTTTTAACAATCTTGCCGGGAATTCCATTCTGAAAGAGAGAATCATTGCAGGTTGGGATGAAAAAATGATCCGGGCAGAGTGGGAACAGGGTTTGGCCGATTATAAGTCAATCAGAAAAAAATATTTGATTTACCCTGATTGAAAAAATATTTCTCAACTTTACATCCCGTACATTTTTAATCAGATAAATTGAAATTTTTAATTGATCATGAGGGAACTGAAAATAGTATTTATGGGCACTCCTGATTTTGCTGTACCCAGTCTGGATATCCTGATAAAGCACAAATTTAATGTAGTTGGTGTTGTTACAGCTCCCGATAAACCAAAAGGTCGAGGACAAAAAATCAGTTTCTCCCCTGTAAAAGAATATGCCATACAAAATCAATTACCGGTATTGCAACCCACCAATCTCAAATCACCTGATTTTGTTGATCAGCTTAAAAATCTGGGTGTAAATTTACAGGTTGTCGTTGCTTTCAGAATGTTGCCTGAGGTGGTGTGGGCTTTACCAGAATTCGGTACATTCAACCTCCATGCTTCCTTGCTCCCACAGTACCGGGGCGCTGCACCTATAAATTGGGCAATCATCAATGGGGAAAAAGAGACTGGTGCAACCACTTTTTTTTTAAATCATGAAATAGACACCGGAGCAGTTATTGCACAGCTGAAACATCCTATCGATTCCCGGGATACAGCAGGGTCATTACATGACAAACTCATGATAAAAGGCGCGGATCTGGTGTTGAAAACAGTGAATTTGATAGCTAAAGATGATGTAAAACCTATACCACAGGAAATGACACCATCTGTTAAACATGCGCCAAAAATCCATAAAGATACATGTAGGATAGACTGGAATAAAAGTGCTGCTGAGGTATATAACTTTATTCGGGGGTTATCGCCATATCCAGCCGCATGGACAGAAATTTCAGGTCACTTTTATAAAATTTATCAAGTAGAGGTGCTGGAAGAAAATATGCTTGATTTGGCTCCGGGCACACCTGTCACCGACCATAAAAATTATATTCGAATTAAAACAGCAGATAAGATGATTGCAGTGAAAGAATTTCAAAAAGAAGGAAAAAAAAGAATGGATGTGGAATCATTTTTTAGAGGAAATACATTATGATCAAATCGATAATAGTAGCTGTAGCTGAAAATGGGGTGATCGGCAAGGATAATGATCTGGTATGGCACTTACCAGCCGATATGCGGTATTTCAAAAATACCACCATAGGTCATCATGTCATTATGGGACGGAAAACATTTGAATCGTTTAAAAAACCTTTGAAAGACCGTACTAATATTGTGATCACAAGGAACCAGAATTTTCGTCATGAAGGATGTGTCGTAATGCATAATTTACAAGATGCATTTGAATATTGTAAAAATAACTTACAGGAAGAGGTATTTATATTGGGCGGTGCTGAAATATACCGGCAATCAATACCCCTTACCGACAGGATTTATATCACCGAGGTTCACCATTCATTTGATGGAGATACCTATTTCCCTGATTTTGACAAAGATGAGTGGGTAGAAAAAAAGAGGGAAGACCATGATCCGGATGAAAAGAATCCATATCCTTATTCTTTTGTTTTACTGGAAAAACGGTAGATGAAAAATTTATTTGGCAGAGAATTTGTTATTATTATATTGATAATCAAGCATTTACGCATATGAAGTGGTTAATCTATATATTCTCGTTCCTGATCCTCACGGGGTGCGCTACTTCTGGTGGATTAGGATCAAAGACGACAGGAGACAACATTATTCTCAATGAACAAGAGGAAGATGAATATGCGATCATTATAGATGATCCTGAATTTAATAGCTGGTTGGTCAGTTATGGCAATCCCACAAATTTTTATTCCAATGATTATTACAGATCAAAAAACAACCAACTGGTGAGTGAATGGAATAACAGATACAGTTCACGCAGTGGTAGATTTCCATATACCTTTAATATCAATTATGATTACCATGTTGATTATGGTTTCGATGTGAATTACCAGTTATTTCATTATTTTAAATATATGAGCCAAACATTCAGGATCAATCTTCCGGGTGTCTGATATTGGAAAATTGAGAATAAGGATAATAAATTGTCAGTTTTTCTGATCGTGAAATACTTCCGGGATTTAGCCCTGGTTTATTTTCCGGAATTGCAACTCCTAATTGTTGATAATAATCCTCCCAGACAGGAAAAGTGTTGCGGGTATCGGGATCAACAAAAGTCATGGGTTCCAAATCAAACACATCTTTTCCCCCATTTGCTTCCTTAAATAGCAGATAAACCAATTCAGAGCAATAATAAGCATCATTGTTGATATCAAAAATTTGATCATAAGGTTTTCCAAGATATTTTTCACCGTATTGAATAGCAGCAGGGAATAAATGTTGATAATCACTGGACAGCCGGCCCACACTTACCCTCGGCTGGTTTTGATCATCAAGGTTTCGTTGTAAAAATTCATCAAGAGGTGTTTCCACCACACCTTTCGATACTGCTTCCAATACAACCCAATTTTGGGATTGGTCTTTCTTGACTAAGCCTACATGAGAATAATCAACCCCTTCATAACCAAAAGTCACTTTTTTAATGGCTTCACAAAATGCACCACAATCAGAATCCTGAAATAATAGATCTCCTTCCTGAAACTTAAAGGTTTTTTCTGTATTTGATTGACAAGATGTAATTGCAAGAAAAAGGGACATAAGTATACTGATTTTAGTGCTCATCTGCTTTATTGATTATAAAGATTATTATTTTTTGGTTTACCTTTTTTTGACATGTTATGTTTAATTAACCCGTAAAACAAGCAATAAATATATATTCTGACAGTTTACTTTCTTATATTTACAACCTCAATTATTTAAACCTTTACAGGAAACGAAAAGAGACATCAGGTATTTTGAAAAGGGCATTTTTTGACATTTTACACCGGTTAAGTAATTTATTACTACCCAGTTATAGTGGTAAAAACCTGAAAAGATTAACCTCTTTTCAAAAGGCTGTTATCGCCATAAAATACTGGCTGGCTATAAATAGTCTTAAAAAATAAACCTAAACCAACAGGTTAAATAAAGATGTATCATTTATCGGTTGATAGTTAATTTTAAAATGTTCCATTCTTTTCACCAGCGATTCATAATCCTCTTTTTGTTTTACTTCTATTCCAACCAAAGCGGGGCCATTTTCCCTGTTATTTTTTTTGGTGTATTCAAAACGGGTAATATCATCGTCAGGGCCTAATACATTGATCAAAAATTCTTTAAGTGCACCTGCCCTTTGTGGAAACCGAACAAGGAAATAATGCTTTAAACCTTCGTAGAGCAACGATCGTTCTTTGATCTCTTCCATCCTGATAATGTCGTTGTTGCCACCACTTACCAGACATACCACTGACTTTCCTTTTATTTGTTCCCGAAAAAAATCGAGGGCAGCAATAGATAATGCACCAGCAGGTTCTACTACTATGGCCTCTTCATTATATAATTTCAGGATTGTAGAACAGACCTTTCCTTCCGGCACCAATACCATTTCATCAACCACTTTTTGGCATATTTCAAAAGTACTGTCCCCTACCCGTTGCACACTTGCCCCATCTACAAATTTGTCTATTTCATCAAGGACTATAATCTCGCCCTTTTCCAGCGACCTTTTCATCGAAGGTGCTCCCATTGGTTCCACACCGATAATTTTGGTTTCCGGGTGGCGTTCTTTAAAATAACTGCCCACACCAGCAATTAAACCACCACCTCCCACAGGAACAAACAAATAATCAATCGGTCCCTTAATATCTTCAACTATTTCTATTGCTGTTGTACCTTGTCCGGCTATGATCATATCGTCATCAAAAGGATGGATAAAGGCCTTTTTATTTTTCAAACAGTCAGCCAAAGCCTGATAATAAGCGTCATCATAATTATCCCCTATCAAAATCACCTCTATCTTTTCTTTGCCAAACATTTTTACCTGCTTCACTTTTTGATTCGGGGTAGTGTGAGGCATATAGATTTTGCCTGATATACCAAGCTTTTGGCAAGCGTATGCAAAACCTTGAGCATGATTTCCTGCGCTCGCACATACTATTCCCTTTTCCTTTTCAGATTGTGAAAGAGAGACAATTTTGTGATAAGCTCCACGTATTTTGTAAGAACGAACTACCTGGAGATCTTCTCTTTTCAGATAAATGTTTGCCTTGTACTGATCAGAAAGGTTTATACTTTTACCTGTTGGTGTCCGGGTGATAATATTTTTTATACTTTCGTAAGCTTTTTCGATTTGTTCGCAAGTTACTGCCATATTCAAAAGAGGAATGTAGAATTGTTATAAAACATAAGAGCAACAATTAAAATGTTGCTCCTATGTAGATATTTACTCTTACGATTTGAGTTTTATTATTTTTGCTTTGGCCGCAATCCACGTACTTTTGATCCTGCCTGCCACATTTCACTTTCACGAAGTTCTTTCAATTCTTCTTCCAGTTTCACACGGTAGTCGGGTTCACTATTTCTTTTTATAGATATTGCAGCTTCATTTCCGGTTTTAACGCTATTATATAGGTCTTCAAAAACAGGTGCTACTGCATCCCTGAATTTTCCTCTCCAATCTAATGCGCCACGTTGTGCTGTAGTGGAGCAATTGGCATACATCCAATCCATTCCGTTTTCAGCAATTAACGGCATAAGGCTTTCGGTAAGTTCTTCCACTGTTTCATTAAATGCTTCACTAGGTGAATGACCATTTTTTCTTAGTACATTGTATTGTGCTTCGAAAATCCCTTGAATAGCACCCATTAAAGTACCCCGTTCGCCAGTTAGATCGCTGTATACTTCTCTTTGAAATGTGGTTTCAAAAAGATAGCCTGATCCGATACCGATTCCTATTGCAATGGCTTTTTCTGTGGCTTTTCCGCTGAAATCCTGGTGTATGGCATAACTTGAGTTCAAACCTTTGCCTTCGAGAAATAACCTTCTTAAGCTTGTGCCAGACCCTTTAGGTGCAACCAGTACGACATCAACATTCAGAGGGGGGACTATTCCGGTTTGTTCTTTGTAGGTAATACCAAACCCATGAGAAAAATACAAGGTTTTACCTTCGGTCAAATATTTCGAAACGGTAGGCCATAATTGAATCTGCCCGGCGTCAGATAAAAGGTAGAAAATTACGGTTGCCTTCTCGAGAGCTTCTTCGATGCCAAACAGATCTTTTCCTTCAACCCAGCCATCTTTTTTGGCTCTGTCATAAGATTTTGAAGGGTTTCTTTGTCCAACAATGACATTAAATCCATTGTCTTTCAGGTTCAATGCCTGACCAGGCCCTTGTACACCATATCCTATAATTGCAATAGTTTCATTTTTCAGAATATCCCTGGCTTTGGATAAAGGATATTCCTCACGGGTAACAACGTTTTCTTCAACGCCGCCAAAATTAATTTTTGCCATGTGATTAATTTATTAATATTTAAAAATTACGGTTTTATATTTACTACTTCATTTTGTTCTATTTCTTCCAAAAAATGGCTTAGATGTAGCATAGGTTTACTTATGGCCACTCTTCCAGACCGGGCAAATTCACGTACACCAAACGGCTTCAGCTTTTCAAAAAGCTCCTGCGTCTCTACCTTATGACCAGTCTTCTCAATCACCAAATAATCAACATCAAAAAATATGATTTTAGCATCGTTGCCTTTCATTACTGACTCCAGATCTTCCATTAATCCGGGACGGTTGCCTATCTTATACAGGGCAATTTCCCTGTGAACAATTTTTTCTTCGGTATAAGCAAATGCTTTGATTACTTCAACAATTTTCTCAAGTTGTTTTACTACCTTTTCTACCTCATGCTCGGTTGCTTGCACAACTATGGTGTGACGATAAATACCTTTAACCTCGGTTTCAGAAGCTATAATACTGAGAATATTGATTTTCCTACGGGTAAATACAATGGTGATATGGTTTAACAAACCCGTAAAATTCTCCGAAAAAACAGTTATTGTGAATTCTTTTTGTTCCATCATTTTAAATTCGATCCAAATTTACTCTAATCTTATTTTAGTTACACATGATCCTGAAGGGATCATTGGGAAAACATTTAATTCTTTTTCTACTGCAATCTCCAAAAGGTATGATTCTTTAGAAGCAATCATTTCAGAAATGGCTGATTTTAATTCTGATCGCTCAGATATCTTTTTACCATTAATACCGAACCCTTTGGCAATCATAATAAAATCAGGATTGATCAGTTCTGTAGAAGAATAGCGTTTTTCAAAAAACAGCTGTTGCCATTGCCTTACCATTCCGAGGAAATTGTTATTGAGAATGATTATTTTCACTGGCAATTTATTTTGGAATATCGTTCCCAGTTCCTGAATAGTCATCTGGAAGCCTCCATCACCAATGATGGCTACAACTTCTCTGTCAGGGCTGGCCCATTTAGCTCCAAATGCAGCTGGCAAACCAAATCCCATGGTTCCGAGGCCACCAGATGATACCCAACCATCTGTTTTGCGATAAGTGTAATACCTGGCTGCCACCATCTGATGCTGACCTACATCTGTTACAATTATGGCTTCTCCGTTTGTTTTTTCAGAAAGAATACGCATCACCTCCCCCATTTTTATATGGCCAGATTCGGGATGAATGTCTTTCTTAATAACTTTTTCGTATTCAATTTGATTGCATGCTTTAAACTCGTTAACCCAGTCTGTATGAACACGTTCCTGTACCAATGGTAAAAGTCTTTCCAAAGCATAACGGGCATCTGAAAGTACGGCTACATCGGCCTTTACATTTTTATTGATTTCTGCAGGGTCTATTTCAATGTGGATCACTTTAGCTTGTTTAGCGTAAGTGTTCAAATCACCTGTCACACGGTCATCAAAACGCATGCCTACGGCGATCAATACATCACATTCGTTGGTTTTGATATTGGCACCATAATTTCCATGCATACCCAGCATTCCCATAAATAAAGGGTGGTCGGAAGGAAATCCTGACAAACCTAATAAGGTACTTCCTACTGGTATTCCCGCTTTTTCTACAAATTCTTTAAATACATCTTGTGCTTTCGAGATCAGGATTCCATGACCTGCAAGTATATATGGTTTTTTTGCTTCATTGATCAGTTTTGCTGCATCAGCAATTGATTCATCTGTAGGACGCGGGTATGGCATATAACTGCGTATACCTTTACATTTTTCATAAGCATATTCCAGATATTCGAATTGTGCATTCTTTGTAATGTCGATCAATACCGGACCCGGCCTGCCAGAATTTGCTATATAAAAAGCTTCGGAAATGGCTTTTGGTATTTCTGAGGCTTTGGTTACCTGAAAGTTCCATTTTGTTACCGGCATGGAAATACCCATCACATCTGTCTCTTGAAAAGCATCTGTGCCCAATAATGAACTGGCTACTTGACCGGTAATACAAACCAATGGTGTAGAGTCCATGAGTGCGTCAGCAATTCCCGTGATCAGGTTAGTTGCACCAGGTCCAGAAGTAGCGAAACAAACACCTACTTTGCCATTGACTCGTGCATACCCTTCAGCTGCATGTGTAGCTCCTTGTTCGTGTCGTGTAAGAATGTGTGTTAGCCTATCCTGATAATCATATAATGCATCGTATATGGGCATTATTGCCCCCCCCGGATAACCAAATACGGTATCCACTCCTTCTTCCAATAGCGATTTTATTACCGCTTCTGCTCCTGTGATCCTGATCTTTTGCTGATTCGGCTTAGTTGCCTGAGTATTTGTTAGTGTTTCCATACTTGCCATTTTTAGTTTTTTTTGTATTGTCCGGCTAAGGTTTATTTTTTTAATAATTTCATTTTTATTTAGACATTAAAAAAGCCTTTCCATTTGAGAAAGGCTTTGTATTTTCCTTGTTTGAAACAAACAATCCTTTCTCATCCGGGGTTCGAAATGACGACCACGACAGCCACAACCACTAGTAGAGAAAGAATATTATTCATTATATTTCTTAATTTCAATTTTGAATGTTCAAAGGTGAGGCTTTTTTTAGAATTATCAAAAAGAATTTTAATTTTTTTACTGTATTTTTTTATGGGAGCTTTTATTAAATTGGTAAGTCTCTTAATAAATAAAATATTATTGTGAATTTTATAATTATCTAATATATAATTTCGAGGCAGGAGTTATTACTTAAGATTAGTTGGCTCGAAAACCACCTGAATATTTTTTGAAGCATTCTGTATTTCTGTTGATTGTGCTTCTTGATGGTAGAGAACAGGAGCACTGGTTTTTACTGGTGTAAAGCCAGGTTGAATAAACGCTACTATGATGACAGCCAAAATAACGCCGAGAAATAGCCATATGTCCTTTTTATTATCCATTGTCTAGCGTAGTGAAAATAACGTGCCAGACTTGATTTATAAATTTTAACTTGGTTATGGCAGGTTTTTCACCTACCTATTCAAAGCTAAATAGGCATTTGATGTAGAGAATTTTCCCTACTGTGGAATTATGACGAAACAGTGGATGTATTACCTATCCTTTGTCCAACTTGATATTATAACTCTTTATTTTATTATATAAAGTTTTTCTATCAATGTTTAGTAGGTTCGCGGTTTTAGATTTGTTGTGATTGGTTTGTTCAAGTGCCCGGATAATGATTTCCCTTTCAGCCTGTTCGGAAACCGACTTTAAATCATGAGCAGGCTCTTGTAATGTCAATACTTCCTCGTTACGGTGAAAATTAAGAAATTCTTTCGGCAAACAATCAGTATTGATTAAGTCAGATTTAGTAAGTAAAACGGATCTTTTCATGACATTTTTCAGTTCTCTCAGATTGCCATGCCAAGGATGGTTCAATAATACACCTTTTACCTCATCAGATACACCTTTTATGTTTTTATGAAGTTCATCATTGGCAATCCTGATGAAATGATCAATGAAAGCAACCAAATCTTCTCTTCGTTCCCTTAATGGGGGAATATAAATATTGAACTCGTTCAACCTGTGATAAAGGTCTTCACGAAATCTGCCTTCTTCTACTGCTTTTTTCAGATCTTCATTAGTAGCTACGATGATCCTTACATCAACATCTATGTCTTTGATACTTCCAATCCTGCGGAATTTCCTTTCCTGGATTACTCTTAACATCATTACTTGAATTTCGTAGGGCAAATTCCCGATTTCATCCAAAAACAAAGTACCATTGTTTGCTACCTGAAAACTTCCTTTCTTAGTATTTACTGCTCCGGTAAATGCTCCCTTTTCATGACCAAATAGTTCACTTCCCGCTAGTTCCCTTGGCAAGGCACCACAATCTACTGCTACAAATGGGAATTCTTTTCGTTTACTTTTGTTATGAATGGTATTGGCTACATATTCTTTTCCTGTTCCCGTTTCTCCCTGAATCAAAACTGTCATATCAGTCGGAGCCACTAAATGTATCTGGTCGTATAAATCACTTAATTTACTGTCTTTAAATGATATATACATCGACTTGTGTTCAGAATTAGATTGTTGCTGAGGTTCCTTACACTTTAATGCATTTTTAATTGTATTTAATATTTCTTCAGGATATAACGGTTTGGTCACATAATCATAGGCACCAAGTTTTATTGCCTGAACAGCAATCTTCACATGAGAATAACCAGTAATAATGATGACATGAGTGGATGGGCTTAGATCTTTAAATTTTTTAAGTAATTCAATGCCATCATCATCAGGCAATCTAAAATCACATAGAATAAGATCAACTTTTTCTTTTTCTAATATCTTTAATGCTTCAGTACCATCATTGGCGGTCAGTGCTGAGTATCCCTCCTTACTTAGGAATTTTTTTAGTAAAATGCATATATTAGGGTCGTCATCAACCACCAGGATTTTCTTCATAAGTTATAGTAAGGTTGTTTTCTTTTTGCCAAGTCTAAAGATAATTTTTCTGCTAATACTTCAAATATCGGTTATTTTGAAAAACAAGTTGAACAAATTTAAGTTAATTTTCAATATCTATCACATAATATTTTCCAAAACATCATCCCGCATGAGGATGATTGCATTTCATTAATTGATTCTTTTTTTTACAAAATTTTTAGCATTCAGGGTCTGGGTACTGCTAATAGCTTTTGATTATTATTAAATACGATAGTAAGCAAACCTTGGTTTGATTCGACAATTTAGCTTTAACTCATTTGAACATTTATCTTTCTTGCAAGCAACAAATGTCAATGTTAATTAAAGATATTTTAATGTCTTTTTTTATTTGAAACTTAAAAATCATTTGGGAAGGTATACTTGTTCTGGATTTGAGGAGACAGTAAAGCTCTTTGTTTCAAATCTTCAAGTTTGGGAGCATCTTTTATAAATAAGACCCAAAAAATAAATGAAATAGCTGATAATCCAATACTTAAAACCAGTAGAAATCCTGCGATCAATTCTAACATATCCATGTTTTCAATGCGTTATGATAAATAACAATATACTTACGCATCAAATAACAGGAAATTAGAAAATTTGTTTTGATGGTTTTGGAAAATACAAGTGATTAATCTGCCAGGATCTCCACTTCTACACGCACATTCAGGCGGGCATTTGGGTCGGTAGCACCATAAAGCATATGTTTCCCTCCCCAACCAACTGCCTTCATCCTGTCTTTGGTGATCCCCTGAGACAAAAGATATCTATAAATAGTATGAGCACGCTCTTTTGAAAGTTCTTTTGCACTTCCTTTACTTTCCTTATTGTCTTTGGACAATGCAAAAAAGTTAGCATCGTCTTTCAATTTAATAATTGGTCCGAAACTGTTGCCATTGGTGTGTCCATGGAGCATGATTTTATAATTTTCATTTTCCTGAAGCATGGCTAATAATTGATTGACTTCATATTTTGATTCCGGTTTCATAACTGCGGAATTATTATAAAAATAAACATTATACATAGTTGCCACATCACCTGCCTTTAGACGAGCCAGTTCAAAATCAACATAAACGGTATCCCCTTTTCGGGTAATATCAGGACTCGAACCAACTATATTGTTCAGGTCAACCACATGTTCCACCTTTCTATAACCAAATTTTTGACTAATCAGCATCAATGAATAATTATCAGCAGCAGTCACTTCTAGTTCATTCGTCATATTGGCATCAAGTGTTGCAATTTGCTGTAACTTTTCAGGATCAATTATTTCTATTTTTGCATCAATTGGAGCATGGTTACGGGCGTCGAAAGAATTGAAATAAAAGTAGTATTTGGCCTTTTTTCCCTCAGACTTTGATTGAGGTTCAGTAAATACAACAGGAGCTACTTCCCGTTGATTCGGCTTATCCTGTGGCGCATAGGAATTTTCTAAAGTACCACCAGACGACTGAGGCCTTTTAGCTGACAAATTATTTTCCTGATAATTATACTGATCGATAATGGAAAATATCCATGCCTCCCGAAACTCTTTGTTCTTTCTTAATTTAAGACAAGCTTCACGAGCAATGTCAAAAGAAGGATAATTTTTTAGATAAACATAATAATAACCCTTGGCAGCATAGTAGCCGTACTTTGTTTCAAACCCTTTTGAATACAAATAGTCAGAATATCTAACGGCATTTTCGAAATACTGAAAAACACCAGCAACCACATAATTTCCAGACTCAAGTGTAAAAGGCGATGTAAAAGCTTCTGATATGATATAGTTTGCTTTTTCACTACGGGAAGGAACAGATGTAAATAAAAAAATGATGAAAATAATACTTAACCTCCAATCATATTTATCTGAATTTAACTTTTCTGACTTTTGCATGAAGTATGTACTTTATTTTTAAGCTTGTAACAACATAATGATCATTGTCATTGGCATTTCCACGGGAATTGACGGTTCCATCATGGCCGTACCCTCTTAATACATGATAATTTCTGCTATCATACCGGGATTGATATTGATAATGATCCTGACTTACCTGCCGCTCTTTACCAGATACTGCTGCGACTGGTTCCAACGATCGAAAGGACATAGCTCTGGCAAGTTCACTATCAAGTGCACCTGGATCTACATAATTTCCACTGACATCATCAATATAATCGGTAAATAAAAATCTATAACCAAACTCCAATTCCAAATCAAAATAATTGTTTAACCTGTATCTAACTCCTAGACCAAAAGGAAGGGCTAATTGGAAAGGGCTATAGGCTTTCACATCATAATCCGGGTGATGCTGACCTTCTGTTCCCAAAGGACGAAGGGGAACCCATTTACCCCCTTCAGCAAGTGGTGCCCCATGTATATCTGTGGTTGGTGCTATTGCTTTGGGATTATGATAAAATACAGCAACCCCACCAAATACGTATGGTACTAAAACAGCCCGGATGAAATAAGAACCTCTGTTATCAAGTAAATCAACCACACCAAAAGCTGCGAATTCCATAATATCATTTCTAAAATGCAAGTTCCGGTTATATCGATACACACCACTAGATTCGTCCTTTGGATCTGCTGATTGATAATCATCACCATAAAGCCTGTTCCAAGTCAAAGATGAACCTAGCGACAAATAGGGTGTCAATCGATAATTTAATGATGTACCTAAACCCAATCGGGTGGAATTGATATCTAAACTGGTAAGTTTGTCGGTAGGTGTGATATCTCCAAAATAATTAGTAGAATTTATATTGAAACCTACTGACCAATATTTATATTCATTTTTAAAATTTACTGCCCCACCTTTATAATTAGCAATTCTCTTATTCTTTGCAGTATTTTTACGTCGGATCTGACCCTCCGCTTCATGACAACCTAACACCAATAAAAACCCTATTGTAATAATAAAGACCAGAAGAAAATTGCTTCTTATAAATTTCATGAATTTTTGCTTATCGATAATAACAAAATTGCTGATCTTACAAAAATTCTTAGAAAGCTTCTTAGAAACAAATGAAATTATAGGGCATTATTACATGTATCAGGAGTAATACACAATTTTACTTAATTTAAATCCAATTCAAAAAATGGGTTCTTTTGTGGCTTCATACCATTCTGTAACCAACTTTTCAACAATTGTGGTATCCCGATTACTAATTAAGGTATCAACAATTACTTCTTCCAGTTGTAATTGCCAGTAGGAAAGGTCCTTGATCACTTTTAAAGAGTCTTTTCTTACATGTTTTTGCAAAACAAGCGTATCCGGAAAATTTATATATGTTGGTTTTGCTGAAACAAACCAAGTGCCAGTATCCGAAGCAAATAAATCCATCTCATTGGGAAAACAATCATTCATTCCTCCTGTGACATACCTGGCAAAAAAGACTCTGGTCGAATCATTAATACGTGGTCGAAAATAATAATGCTGGTATTTCTCGCAACCACTCAATTCAACCTGCTGTCCATCAACTGCCAACCTAACACGTTGCCAATGTCGTCCAAATTCGCCCGAAATTAGTCTGGATACTTCCTTTTCTGAATATCTGTATGGCTCTTCTTCTGCACTACACGCAGCAAATATCCATAATGCGGATAATATAACTACTCCAATTCCTCTCATCTGTATTTTTCAGTCTGCCAATTATAAACCAGGGTTTCGAGATCTTTTAAATATTATATGAAATAATTCAATAAATCTTTGCTAAAATAAAAAGAAATCTTTTGATTCGCTTTTAATTATTCTGTATTTACAATAATAAGGCAAACATGGTGCTAAATTATATCTGGACAAGTTTTTTTTTAATTGGGTTTATTGTAGCACTGTTCAGGGTAATTGGTTTTTATTTTAGGGGATTTTTTGAACAAGCTTTGGGGTGGACATTTGACGTTGCTGACGGTCAGGTCTTTCAAGCTTTGGTCAGTTCAACTTTCGAAATGTCTAAAACTGGTGTTGAAGTTTCCATTTACCTGATTGGGGTAATGACCTTATGGTTGGGCATCATGCGGATAGGTGAAGCCGGCGGGGCTGTTCAACTAATGTCCAGGATTGTAGGGCCATTCTTTCAAAAACTCTTTCCTGAATTGCCGAAAAATCATCCGGCTGGGGGTTCTATGATGCTCAATTTTTCTGCAAACATGCTTGGTTTGGACAATGCTGCCACTCCAATCGGACTAAAGGCGATGAAAGAGCTACAAGAATTAAATCCGGATAAAACAACTGCTTCAAATGCCCAAATTATGTTTTTAGTGCTCAATACCTCAGGGCTAACAGTTATTCCTGTATCTGTGCTTGCGTTAAGAGCTGCTGCTGGTTCAGTAAACCCATCAGATGTGTTCCTGCCGATTTTAATGGCCACTTATTTTTCCAGTATGGCAGGACTTATAGTAGTGTCACTCTATCAAAAAATTAATCTTCTACAACCAGTGGTACTGGCATATTTAGGTGCAATCACTGCTGTAATTGCAGGTTTGATCATTTACTTCACTCAGCTGCCCCAACAACAGGTAAGTGTAATCTCCAGCTTCCTGGGTAATTTTATTCTGTTTTCAATCATTATTGGGTTTATTTTATTGGGAGTCCGGAGAAAGATAAACCTATATAATGAATTTATCGATGGGGCAAAAGAAGGGTTCGGAGTTGCTGTTCAGATTATTCCTTTCCTTATTGCTATTTTGGTCGCTATTGGTGTATTCAGGGCATCAGGGGCTATGGATGTATTGATAGCCGGAATAAAGTGGGTTTTTGTGACAATTCATATTAATGCAGACTTTGTTGATGCTTTGCCCACCGCTATTATGAAGCCCTTAAGTGGCAGTGGGGCCCGAGGTATGATGGTGGAGGCTATGAGTACCCACGGAGCTGATTCTTTTACAGGAAGGTTATCCTCCATTTTTCAAGGCTCTACGGAGACAACATTTTATGTTATTGCTGTTTATTTCGGATCTGTTGGAATAAAAAACACTCGATATGCGGTTACTTGCGGTCTCATAGCCGACTTATGTGGTATATTGGCAGCCATTTTTATAGCTTACTTATTATTTCATCCATCAGTTTAAACTGGATTCTTTCAGAATTTCTTACACACAATATTTATTTGAATATCAAGTGAAAGATTTTATTATAAAAAACGGAATATTGTAAATGATTTTAATGAGAAAGAATTTCGAGGCAACATGCTGATTTAATGCTTTTTTCATTAAGCCGACAAATATATAAATATTTAAGAGATTAGAATGTCAGCTGAAGTTGTGAAAAAATACCTACAAACCAATATGTAATGGAAGGAAACAAAACGAAGAATAAGCTGGAAAAAACTATTTACGATAACGCAAAAAACCATTTTTTAGGCAATTTTCCTGATTCATTGCCTATTGAACAAGCGTATATCCATATCGGAATTTATTTGGGGTGGGTAATTGAAAATAATTTGTATTCTGAATATTTTGAAGAAGAAGCGGAAACTGAAATATACCGTTTTAAAAGAAAAGAATTATCATGTGCCATATTAAGTGAAATATGGGATGGTTATTTGGGATATGAGTTGTTTAATGAAGAAGGCAATCTGTTTACCTATTACTATTATGGTGGTGGCTTGTATAGGAAAGATTATGAATTGACCGTATGTCAAAACCTTCCATCAATCTATCACGTCAAAGATACCTGGGAAAATTATGATCTGATGAATGCTCAGATCACTAAAAGATACAAAGAGTGGAAAGACCTGGTTGGCAGACCAGGTAAATAATTGTTGATCTTAATGTATTATCAATTTTCTCGGTTATTGACGGAATTTATTCTTTAACATAGCCAACTTAGCATTAAAATCCATTTCTTCCTCTTTCTTATTCTTTTTCTGAGGAGCTTGCTTTGGCTTCTCGGTTTTATTCTTTTTTTGTTCCTTTTTTGGAGATTCCCCAAATGGATCACCTTTCATAGACAAGGATATTCTTTTGCGGGCTACATCAACTTCCAAAACGGTCACCTCAACTTTCTGATGCACAGTAAGTTTTTCTGCCGGATTGCTCACAAATGTATCTGAGATATGACTGATGTGCACCAGTCCATCCTGATGAACACCTATATCGACAAAAGCACCAAAATTGGTAATATTGGTTACTATTCCCGGCAACTTCATGCCTACTTTCAGATCTTCTACCTTATTTACACCTTCATTAAAAGCAAACAGCTCGTACGAATCCCGCGGGTCGCGTCCGGGTTTTTCCAACTCCATTAAAATATCCTGTAAAGTGGGCAATCCTACTTTATCATTAACATATTTTTTCAGATCTATCTGCTTTCTTTTGTTTTCATCCTTCATGAGCTCACGTACCGAACAGCCAAGATCTTTTGCCATTTGTTCTACGATCACATAACTTTCGGGGTGTACTGCACTTTCATCCAAGGGATTATCAGCTTTATGTATTCTTAAAAACCCGGCTGCTTGTTCAAATGCTTTGTCACCCATGCGAGGG